>CAINDV010000301.1 GCA_903847485.1 uncultured Verrucomicrobiota bacterium | reverse complement strand
GCGGCAATGATCCTATCGGACGGTTCGGCAGGAGCCTCGCCCTACCACGCCAGGCGTTTCCATACACGCTCTTAGCCGAGCAACTGTTCTACTCCAAGCGATGGTGGACGTGCTTGACGTCGGCGGACAACCACGTCCGCGCTCCAGCCAAACGGAGAACGGCTGAATTTTTCTGTTGCCCAACGGCGGGCGCTCGCGAACAATCCACCCATGAGCGAACTCATCTATCCGCGCAGCCCACGAGAAATCATGGACGGCTGGACTTACTTGCCGCGCTATCTGGACAAAATCCGCCTGCACCTCGCCGGCAAGCTCCACGCCGACTATCAGCCCAACCTAGGCCAGGGCTTCGACGGCACCTGGCTCAAGGCCGCTGGAGTTACGCACGAGCAAATGATCGAAGTGGTGAAAAACTCCCTCACCGACGGCCAGGTGTGCGATTGGGTCCGGCAGCATGTGAAGAAAACCCCCGCTGAAAAAGCCGCGCATCGCGAGGCGGTGGAGACTTATCCGCCGCCCGAAGACGCCGCCGCCCAAGAGCGCCTGGCGTGGCGCAAGGCGCAGGCGGGCATCGCCCAGCGCGACGATGTGAAAGTCTTCATAGACGTGATAGACGCCGACGAGCAGCGCAGTTGAATCCGCGCGCCATTCCACCATGAACATTCCCAAGAATCGCCTGCAACCGATAGTTGGCTTGGTAGCGTTGGCGCTGCTGCTACTGGGCTGCCTGCTGGTGCTTAGCCCGTTTGTCTCGGCGCTACTGTGGGCGGTGGTGCTGACGTTTTCCACCTGGCCCGCTTACGCCTGCCTGCTGAGGTGGCTCGGCAACCGCCGCACGCTCGCCGCCTCGATCATGCTGGTCGCGCTGGCCATCGGCGTGGTCCTGCCCTTCGTAATCGTCGGCTTCAGCCTGGCGGACAACGTGAAGGATCTCTCCGTTGCCACCCGTAAATGGCTCGACGCCGGCCCGCCCGCCCCGCCGGCCTGGCTGGCGAAGCTTCCGCTCGTCGGCGCACAGGCCAGCACCTACTGGGTCGAAGCCACGCATGACTCCGCCCGACTCATACAAGACGCCAAGACGCTGATCGAGCCAGCCAGTGAACTGCTCCTGAGTGGCGGCGTGAAACTGGGCCGCGGGCTGGTGGAATTGGTCTTGAGTGTCTTGATCGCCTTTTTCCTCTTCCGCGACGGCGTCGCTCTAGCCCAGGCGCTGCGCACTGCCGTCAACCGCATCGCCGGCGAACGCGGTGGCCACCTGCTCCAAGTGGCGGGCGGCACCGTGCGCGGCGTCGTCTATGGCATGATTGGCACCGCGCTGTTACAGGCAGTGATGGCGGGCCTCGGCTTCCTGGTATCCGGCGTGCCCGGGGCCGCCGTGCTGGCCCTGCTGACGTTCTTCCTGTGTGTCATCACGCTGGGGCCGTGGCTGGTCTGGATTCCCGCCGCCATCTGGCTCTTCAATCAAGGATCAGTGGGCTGGGGCATCTTCATGGTGGTGTGGGGCATCGCTATCAGCACAGTGGATAACCTCCTGAAGCCCTACCTCATCAGCCAGGGCAGTCAGATGCCGTTCATCCTGGTGTTTCTGGGTGTCTTGGGTGGCGCGCTCGCCTTTGGTTTCATCGGCGTGTTTCTCGGCCCGACGCTGCTGGCCGTGGGCTACCGGATTGCGGTGGAATGGATCGCCGCGCGGCAGCAGGAACGGGAGGAGTGAGTTATAAGTCCTAAGTCGGAAAGTCGAAAGTCGAAGGTCGAAGGTCGAAGGTCGAAGGTCGAAGTCCGAAGTCCGAAGTCCGAAGTCCGAAGTCCGAAAACCGAAGTCCGAAAACCGAAGTCCGAAAACCGAAGTCCGAAAACCGAAAGCCGGAGAAGTGTCACGCCCGCGAAGTTTCTCCTGGTGCCGGTTTGGGAAAACGAAACTTGGTGCTAACAGACGACGTAAGAAGAAACCCACGGCGTAGCGCCGGGCCTGGCGGCCAGGAATCGCCGTGGATTACCGGCCTTGCACTCGGTCGTCTTCTCCCCCGCCCTCTAGGTACCCTCTCCCCATCGGATGGAGTGATAGGGCGCCGGTTCCTAGACAGCCACCAGTTCCTTGTTGAATTGCTTAGAGCGTGTTTGAAAAGTCGCCCACCGGTAGGGCGAGGCTCCTGCCGAGCCTCACCGACAGCGGCAGTGCGACCTTGCCGAACGGCAAGGCAGGAGCCTCGCCCTACCGCTGGGCGACTTGTCAAACACGCTCTTAGGTTTCGGCAAGGCACCCCAGCTAACTGTTTTGCCGCGTTTCTCGGCTTTCGGATTTCTGGCCGCTTTCCGCTTTTCCCATGACCGTCTCCAACCTCTACGTCCACGTCCCGTTCTGCGCCCGGAAGTGCGAGTATTGCGCTTTCTACTCGGAGGCGTCGGACGGCGAGCTTATCAACCGCTACGTCACCGCGCTGATCAGCGAATTGGAGTTAGTTGCTCCGAACCTGAAGCCGCGCACTGTCTTCTTCGGTGGCGGCACGCCGTCCCTGCTCAACCTCCGTCAGTGGGAGCAAATCTTCGGCGCGATGGACCGCCTCGGCCTGCTCGGGGCGGCTGAGTGGACGGTCGAATGTAATCCCGCCACTGTCTCCGCCGACAAGGCGAAGCTGCTGCGCGACGGCGGCGTGAACCGCATCTCTCTGGGCGTGCAATCGCTGGATGAGACACTGCTCGACCGCCTCGGCCGCATCCACAGTCGCGGGCAGGTCTTCAAGTCGTTCGACCTCTTACGCCACGCAGGCTTCGACAATCTCAACGTGGACCTCATGTTCGCCATTCCAGGCCAGACGCTGGCCATCTGGCGTGCCACGCTCAATGAGGTTCTGGCGCTGGGCAGCGAACACCTTTCCAGTTACGAAGTAATCTACGAGGAAGACACGCCGCTCTATGAGCAGTTACGTGCCGGACGCTTTGCGGTGGACGAGGACCTCGCCGGTGCGATGTACGACGAATGGCTGGACCGCGCCGCCACCGTGGGTTTCCGCCAATACGAGATCGCGAACCTCGCGCAACATCGTAGGACGGATAACCCGCCGCCTTACTGCGATCCCGAAATCCCCGACCGCGCCTGCCAACACAACGTCAATTACTGGCGCGGCGGTTCCTTCTATGGCGTTGGCCCCAGCGCCACCAGCTATGTCGCTGGCGTGCGGGCGAAGAATTGGTCTAACACACCGCTCTATTGCGAGCACTTGGAACAAGGCCGCCGCGCCATTGAGTCAAGTGAACAACTCAGTCCACTGGCCCGCGCTGGCGAAACCGCCGCCTTCGGCCTCCGTCTGGCCGCCGGCTGGCCCTTCGCGGAATTTCAGCGCGTCACTGGCTTCGATCTGCGCGCCGGGTGGCAGGACGACATCCAGAAGATCGTCAACCAAGGTTGGGGCCGACTAACGCCGGAGCGCTTTCAACTAACACCGGCGGGCTTGCGCTTTGCGGATGCGGCGGCCGAAATGTTTTTGCGCCCCGACTGAACCACGCCGTGGAATCTACTTCCGGAGTTAGCCCAGTCTCGAGGGGGCGGATCCTTGTATTGCCCCCGTAGCGGCGGTCTGGCGACCGCTGCCAATCTCTTCGGCGGAACCTCCAGCCCGGATATTCCACACTCCGATTGCTCGGGGTGACACCCCGCCGCGTGTGGGCACGCGACCTACAAAGTCGCCCGCCCGGCCCCTGTAGGCCGGGTCCCCTCACCCGGCGACCAAGGCTGGACCATAGTGAGAATTGCTACAAATCTGGTTGACGGCCACGGAACTCTCGGGAACTCTCCTCCCGTTGGCGGTTACAGTTTTGAAACTGACGGCCGCAAGACTTTTAGCAAAACATAACGAAATGAAAACGAACCTGAACTCCACGCGGGCCAATGCCCCAATGCCGGCAGCCCCGACCAGCACCGTAGCGCGGGCTTTCCAGCCCGCCGTTTCGCCGACATTCCTGTCGGCGAATCGTCCGCCGACCGCGCGGTGCCCGGTCACTGCCCACGCCCAGCAGGCTGGAAAGCCTGCGAAACAGCAGACAGGAATGTCTGCGCTACTGGGGCTGCGCCCCGTGGTGGCCGCCCTGGCGGCTTTGACTGGACTGGCCGTGACCAGCCAGGCCGTGGACTTCCATGTGACCACCGCGCAGGAACTCCAGAACGCCCTCACCCTGGCCGCCGCCAATGGGGCGGATGACACCATCTCCCTGGCCGCCGGCTATTACACCGGGAACTTCAACTTCAACAGCACCGAGAACCGCAGCCTGGTGCTCCAGGGCGAGCCG
>CAINDV010000300.1 GCA_903847485.1 uncultured Verrucomicrobiota bacterium | reverse complement strand
GACCGCGCCGCTGAAGTATCGCGCCAGATACTCTCAATCTGCGCCACGGCCTGGTTGACTTTGCTCGTGGGATAGTCGGGTAAGTCTGGATGGTGGAGACGGAGGTCGAGCGCGGCTTTGCGGCCGTCGGTGGTGACCAGCAGCATGTTATCCTCGCGCGGGTCCACCTGCCCGGTGCGCAAGGCGTCGGCGCGGGCGACGAGGGATTGCACGATCTCCTTTAACTCCGGCGAACACGGCGCGCTGAGCACGGTGGGCTTGCCGCCGCGCAGGTCGGGGACGGGTAACTTAAGCATGGCCTGCGTTTGAATGTCGGCGGTTTGCCGGAACATTTGCATTAACTCCGGCACGTTGATAAACCGCGCAAAGCGCGTGTGCATCCGGTAGCCCGAGCCATCGGGCGCTAACTCCATCGCCGTCACCGGCTCACCGAAGGTCGCCGCCCACGCATCAAAGTGGGACACGTTTTGCGCCTTGAGAGTGTTCATCTGGAGGAACCGCTGCATGGTGTACATTTCGGCGACGGAGTTGGCGATGGGGGTGCCGGTGGCGAAGACCACGCCGCCGCCGCCGTTCACGCGCTGGACGTGCTGGACTTTAAGCAACATATCCAAGGCGCGCTGCGAGGCCGTCTGCGGCAGGCCCGCGATGCGGGTCATCTTAGTGACATAGAACAGGTTCTTGTAGGCATGGGCTTCATCCACCAACAACCGGTCCACGCCCAGTTCCTCAAAGGTAAGTCCGTCGTCCTTCTTCTCGTTCGCCGCCAGTTCCTTGAGCTTGCTCTCCAATTGCTTCTTAGCTCGCTCCAAAGCCTTCACGAGGCGCGCGTCGCCGTCCTTGCGCTGCTGTTCGATGGCCAGCGCCAGTTCGCGGAGTTGTTCTTTGAAGAACTCTTCCTGGGTGGCACGCGCCACGGGAATCTTCTCGAAGCCAGAGTGAGTGACTATCACGGCGTCCCAGTTACCGGTGGCGATGCGACTCATGAGTGTCTGGCGCTTCACCTTCTCGAAATCGTCCTTGGTGGCGACCAGGATGTTAGCGCCCGGATAGAGTGCCAGAAACTCGGAGGCGAACTGTCCCAGCATGTGATTGGGCACCACAATCAAAGGCTTGCGCGCCAGGCCCAGGCGCTTCAACTCCATCGCGGCGGCACAAAAGATAAAGGTCTTGCCGCTCCCCACGACTTGGGCGAGCAGACAGTTGGGCGTCTGCAAAATGCGCCACACGCTGGCCTTCTGATGGGGCCGGAAGCTGATGGCCGGACTGGCACCGGGCAGGGTGAGGTGGTCGCCGTTGAAGGTGCGCAGCCGGGTGTGGTTGAACTCGTCGTTGTATTTTCGGACCAGCCGTTCGCGGCGCTCGTCGTCCTGCCAGAGCCATTGCTTGAAACGCTCTTTGAGTTTCTCCTGCTTGTCGCGGGCGGCTTCGGTGGCTGGGCCGTTGATGACGTCGCGGTCTGAATCCGGGTCATGGTCATAGACCGTCGGCACGCGCAGGTTGAGGGCGTCCTCGATGAGTTCGAGGGCGCTGCGGCGGTCGGTGCCGCATTCGGTGGTGTTGGCGACGCTGAAGCGCACGCCGTAAACACCGCGCACTACCCAAAGGCCGAGTTGCGGCGCATGACTCACGGTGATGTCGGCTTCGCCGAGCACTTCGGTCGCGAAGAGTTGGATGTCCTCCGCCGGAATCCAGGTGCTGCCCAACCGCCCGTCAATCTCGGTCGCGTTCAAGTCGGCGGGCTGAACTTGGCTCAGGGCCTCGACGTTGCCCTTGAACTGTTCGTCGGCCAGCGCTGCCGCCTCGGCGACGGCCAGCTTGGCGCGCACGTTGCCAGAAAGATATTCGTCCTCGGTCTCCCAGCGCTTGGTCTGCGGGTTGAGGAAGAGAATCCCTTTGAGGTCGGGCAGGAACTCGGAGGGCTTGCGGTGCAGCAGGCTGCCCAGGTAATCGAGGTCCACGAAGCCGCGCTCGTTGAGCGTGACCAGCAGCGCCTCCTGCGGGGTGCTGACCTGGGGCGTTGGCCGCTGCTTTTGGATGGTGCGTTCGCGAAAGAGGGCGGCTTTGG
>CAINDV010000299.1 GCA_903847485.1 uncultured Verrucomicrobiota bacterium | reverse complement strand
TGTAGCGTTATTTATGCGCTCCTGTATAGCAGGAAAACCCTCCAACTAACCGCAGAGAAGCGAAGGACGCAGAGAATAATCACTTTCGGCAGCCGGTTTCGGGCTCACCGAATGGTGACCTTGGTCAGGTCGCAGGCGGCTAGTCTTTCTTCTGCGTCCTTCGCAGTGCTATCTGCCAACTTCGTCGCGTTCGGCGATGATTTCTTTAACGCCGAGGCCGCAAGGGTTGGTGCGGAGGTCCGCGGAGAACACGTTGCCTCTGCGACCCTGTGCGAAAACCTCTGCGGCCTCGGCGTTGAAGCGGGTGGCCCGACAGTTTGGTTGCGGCTTGGCCGCGCTATGTCTCTGCGGTTTTCTTGGCGGTTTCAACTGCATAGTCACGGTGTGCGCCGGTGAAGCTGGTTGCCACGCGGGTGCGCCAGCAAGAAGGACTGTCCTATTCCGTCGGCTCGGGGCTGAGTGTGTCCTCGCAGGACCAGCGGGCTAGCCTGAGTATTTCCGCCATCGTCAATCCGCAGTACCTCGCCAAGCTGGAGCAATGCGTGCAGGAGGAACTGGGGCGGCTGCTGGGCGAGGGCGTGACTGCGGACGAGTTAGACAAAGCCCGGCAAGGATTCCTGCAAGGGCAGAAAGTAGGGCGTTCCAGCGACAAGGCTGTGGCTGGTTCGCTCACCAGTTTGCACCATATCGGTCGCACGATGGCCTGGCAGGCCGACCTGGAGAAGAAGATCGAGGCCCTTACGACGGAGCAAGTAAACGTCCCCCTGCGCAAGCACATTGACCCGAAGGAGTCAGTGGTTGTAGCCGCCGGAGACTTCGAGGCGAAACCCGGCGGAGGAGGTGGCGAATAGCTCCCCGCTTCGGCGGCGGCCCGCCGCCAGCAGCGGATCGTGAGCGCCGTGCCCGCAGAGGCGAGGAACAACGCCTTGGCAACGCCGCGCGCATGTTCAACGCCAGCGTATCGTATTGGCTGCCGTGCGCCTCGTCGGTGAGGACGATCACATTGGACCGGTCGCATAACACAGGCATCACCTTTCCACTCGTAGCAGCCGACGTGAGTCGGCTCTGATCTCCTTGGCCGGAAGTTTGAGCGGACTCACGTCCGCTGCTACAGGATTCAGGACGAAACTTATAGATGAGCGTGAAGACGTAGCGATGATTGCCGCGTAGCAACTCCCGCAGATGCACGCCGCTCGCGGCGTGGCATTGGTCGGCCCGGCTTCGCTCACCGCGCCGGTGGCCTTGTACTCCTTTTTCCCTTCTCCCCGCGCCGCCGGTGTAATAGTAGTGGCTGGCAACATGGACTTCGCGCACGCCAATGCCGACCGCGCCAAGGTGGAGGAATTCCTCCACCGGCATCGCATTGGCTCGGTCACGCTGTTTTTCACCGACATGGTCGGCTCCACCAAGCTGAAGCAGACCCTCGGCGACGTAGCGGCCACCATGCGCATTCACGAGCACCACGCGGCAGTGCGTGAGGTGTTGCATACCTTCAAGGAAGCCCAGGAAATCAGCACCGCCGGCGGCTCTTTCTTCGTCGTCTTTGCCCGGCCTTCGGACGCGGTGAAGTTCTCCCTGCTGCTCCAGTTACGACTCCGCCAGCTTGCCCAGGAAACCGGCGTCCCGCTGCTCGACCGCATCGGCATCCACGTCGGCGAGGTCATCATCGCCGAGGCGAAAGCGCCGGCGCAGGGCAAGGACCTCTTTGGCATCCAGGTGGACACCTGCCACCGGCTGATGTCGCTGGCGCAGGGCGACCAGGTGTTCATGTCCCGGACGGTCTTCGACAACGCCCGGCACATCCTGCGCGGCCAGGAATTGCCCGGCGTCGGCCCGCTGTCCTGGCTCAGCCACGGCCCCTACATGTTAAAGGGTGTCGAAGACCCGCTCGAGCTCTGCGAAGTCGGCGAGAAGGGCAAGGCGGGCCTGGCCTAACCCGCTGACACTGACAAGGCCCACCGCCACGTCTCGCCGTACAGCGAACCGGTCCTCGGCTGGCGTCCGGCGCTGGGCCAGACCGTTCCGAACTCACGGTGGACCCTCGAAGCGAAGCTCGGCCAGGACGGTTTCGGCGAAGTCTGGCTGGCACGCCACGAGACGCTCAAAGACCGCCGCGTGCTCAAGTTCTGCTTCCGCGCCGACCGCGTGCGCTCGCTCAAGCGCGAGGCCACCATCTTCAAACTGCCGCGCGACCGCGTCGGCCCGCATCACGCCATCGTCACCGTCCACGACCTCTTCCTCGACACGCCGCCGTTTTACCTGGTGATGGACTACGTACCGGGCCGCGATCTGCGGGCTTGGACGGCGCAGTAGGGCGGGCTGAAGCAGGTGCCACTGGCCACGCGCATCGAGATCGTCAGCCAGGTGGCCGAGGCGCTCCAGGCCGCGCACGAATGCGGTATCATTCACCGCGACGTGAAGCCTAGCAACGTCCTGGTAGAAGAAATCGAGGGCTGCGTCCGCGCCAAGCTGACTGACTTCGGCATCGGCCAGGTCACCACCGAGGAAGCGCTGGCTGGCCTGACGAAACTTGGCTTCACTCTGACCCTCGCGCCCAGTTCTTCTGGTGCGGCCGGCACGCAAACCTACATGGCACCGGAAGTTCTGGCCGGCAAACCCGCCACCACGCGGTCGGACATCTACGCCGTCGGCGTGCTGCTCTACCAGATGACGGTGGGCGAATGGGACCGGCCGGTGACGGTGGACTGGACCAGAGACGTGGCCGACCCGCTCCTGCGCGAAGACCTGGCTCGGTGCTTTGCCGGCAATCCGGAGGAGCGGTTTGCGGGTGCGGGGAAATTGGCAAAGCAATTGCGCTCCCCCGACGTGCGCCGCATGGAGCGCCAACGCGAAGAAGCGGAGAAAATGGCCCGCGAACGGGCCGGCTACCGGCGAGTTGCCGTACGGGCCGCAACACTGGCCACACTGCTTGTGGCAGTATTCGGTCTGCTGGCTGCCTTTGCTTTCCAAAGTGCGAGAGAGGCAAAGCGCCAACGGGACCGCTCCGAACAGAGTCTGATCGAAATTCAGCTTCAGAAAGCCGAGAATCTCTTTTCGGACGGCAGGGTGCCTGAAGCCCTATCCTACTTGGCGCGAGTGCTGCGGCAACAACCGACGAACCGAGTGGCGGCGGAGCGCCTGCTTAGCGCCCTATGCCAGCGCAATTTCCCCCTGCCTGCAAGTGAGCCAGTCCATCACGACAGAGACCTCTCTTGGGCCATTTTCAGTACGGATTGGCACCAGATCGCAACGGCCTCCGTCAAGACTGCACAAGTGTTCGCGGTCCTCACCCGCCGACCCATCACTTCACCACTTGGACACAACGACTTCGTCAGATCCCTACAGTTCAGTCCAGATGGCACCCGGCTTGTAACATGCACACAGGACGGGACAGCCCGGCTTTGGGATGCGCACACAGGACAACCGCTGATGGAGCCGTTGCGGCATTTCGATCCTGGCGCGTCTAATACACTACGGGTGCTCGACTTACTCGTTCGGTTCAGTCCTGACGGGAACCAGCTACTCATCGCGGCAGGCCCGCAGGCGCGGTTATTCGATTCTCGCACGGGCCGATTAATCAGCAGTGCGCCGACCAACCATTACTCCTGGGGCGCTGAGCTCAGTCCCACAGAAATGTGGAACGATCGAAGCCGCACACCGCTGCCCGATCTTATCCGACACCGTGACGGCACATCTCGGGGGTACCTTGACCTCAATGGTGATTCCTCAGTTACGGCATCTGACAGTGCCACTGTGCGTGTCTGGGATGAGCGCACTGGCCAGCCTTTAACGGAGCCGCTACAAAACCAACAGTCTTTCGGATCTCCTCGGTTCAGCCCTGACGGTCAGCAGATCATCACAGTAACGAGCGAGGGCAATGCACAGATCTGGGATGTCCGGCATGGGCAAGTCTTAACCTGGCTGCTAAACGTCCGGTCACGGGTAGGTTTTGATTTGGTACGATTCAGCCCAGATGGCCTCAAATTACTGACTAGCGACATCGGCGAGAACATTTGGCTTTGGGACTTCAGCAACGGCATGCCACTCACCAACAAGTTTCAAATGTCACGCAAACCTACGGTCTTTGATTCGACTCTCAGTTCGGTCCCTCCGCAATTCAGCCCGGATGGACGCCGCATCGCTGGCATGGCCGGATCGCGGCTGACCGTGCGAGTATGGGATGCGCTCTCTGGTGCTACTGTGTCACTGCCCTTGGTGCATAGCAACAGGGTGACAAGTGTGGATTTTAGTAAGGACGGGACCTTGCTTCTCAGGCGACAGGCGACGGACACGCTTGGGTGTGGAATGCACAGAGTGGCCGGTGCCTGACGGAATTGGCACAGAGGAGCAATCCGGCCCACTCTAGCGAAAACTGCGAGTTTAGCCCGGATGGGTCAAAGGTTCTGCCCCTAGCAGGCAAGACTGCCTGCGTCTGGGACGCCAAGACAGGGCGTTTGCTCTTTGAAATACCGGGCCTCAAAGAAGATCTCCATACAGCACGGTTTAGCCCAGACGGCAAGTCCCTGCTCACAATCTCGCAGAAGGCCGCGCGGCTCTGGGATTCCGTAACTGGTCAACCCCTACTGGAACCGCTGCTTGGCGCTGGTTACCAGGCTTCCTTTAGCTACGACAGCGGACGGCTCCTCACATTCGGCTCGCAGAACACCGCGTTGGTGTGGGACCTACACACAGGAATAGCGTTAACTAGCCCGCTCTGCCATGAAAGGAGCTTGAATTGCGCCCAGTTCAGTCCCGATGGCCAACGCATGTTGACCGCTTCAGAAGACGAATCTGCCTGCGTCTGGGATGCCTACACCGAAAAGCCTTTGACTGAACCCTTAAAGCTTGGAGGCGGAATACGATGTGCGCAGTTCAGTCCCGATGGAAAGTGGGTAGTCGCGGCTCTACCACAGGACAGGGGTTGACCCGGTTTAATGGACACCTTGAGGGGGCGTAGAACACGGGCGGATTATTA
>CAINDV010000298.1 GCA_903847485.1 uncultured Verrucomicrobiota bacterium | reverse complement strand
GGTCCCGCCGGACGGCCCGGATCTCGGCGGTGGTGCCGGCGGTCAGGTTCTTGCCCTCCAGAATCACCGAGCCGAGGCAGTGACGATGAAATGGTTGCAGGAATGTCATAAAGCGGGCGAACTGTAGCAGGGACCGGGGCGGGGACAAGTCCGGCGGAGAATCCACGGCGGAAAGGAGCGCCGGCCTCCGGCCCAGCGCGGACGGCGGAAACACGTACCGGGCCAGGCCGGTGGTCGGCGCTCCCGCCAACGGAGCTAAAACTTAAACTGCCGCAAGGCCAGCGTCACGACCGTCAGCACCAGCATCAGGCCGCTGGGCATGAACTTCTTCGTCTTCGTCAACCGGATGGCGAACACGATCAGCAGCACCGCCATGACGACATCCGCCATGTAGGGCCGGAAGACGATGTCCAGCGCGCAGAGCACCAGCACGGCCGCCGAGACCGAGGAGGTGATGAGCGAAACCTTGCTGTTGGCTTTGAAGTAGCCGATCAGGCCGCCGACGATCAGCAGCACGATGTAAACCCACAGGAGCGTTGCGGCGAAGTTTTGCATGGCGAGGAAGTGTGGCCCAACCGAACGCCGTCTCCAAGCTCAGACTGCTCGGCCAGCAATATGCCTACCGATGGTAACCGGGGCTTGAACGGCCAACTCGGACGCCCTCCCCAAGCGCGCACGGCTTTTGACAGTCTCCCCGAAGCGGCATAGTCTCCGGCCATGGAACCGCTCCACGCCCCGTGGCGTATCGAATATATCCTGGCTCCCAAAGCGCCGGCCGTTGATGGCTCGCTCTTCACGCGCATCGCCCAGTCCAGCGACGACGAGGCCAATCTCGTCATCGCTCGCGAGCGCTCCTGTTTCGCCCTGCTCAACAAGTACCCCTACGCTGGCGGGCACCTGATGATCGTCCCATACAAGGAGACGGCCAACCTCAGCGACCTCACCGACGACGAAATGACCGGCCTCATGCAGCTCACCAACCGCTGCCTGGAAGCCCTCAAGCAAGTGATGCGGCCCGATGGCTTCAACGTCGGCATGAACATCGGTCGTGTGGCCGGCGCGGGCATCGCGGAGCACCTGCACATCCACGTCGTCCCTCGCTGGCTCGGCGACACCAACTTCATGCCCGTGCTGGCCGGCACCACGGTAGTGCCGCAGGCGTTGGCCGAAGTGGCGGACAAGCTCAGGGAGGCGTTGACTCGTTAAATCGTTAAAAGGTTAAACCGTTAAATCGTCAAACCGTCAATCGCGCCAGCTCCCAAGCACCACCCGCCGCTTCCCCCCATTTAACCATCTAACGATTCAACTCATTTAACCACCCCCGCCCCCCATGCCCAACGAAACCCTTCATTTCGAAAACGACCGTCTCGCCCAGCAGCTCTACAACCACGACGCTCGCAACCTCCAGGCGCTGGAACAACACCTCGGCGTCAAAGCCACCGCCCGCGAAGGCTGGATCAAGCTCGAAGGCGAAGCCGAAGCCATTGAGCGTGCCAAGACTCTGTTCCTCCAACTCGAAGGCCAGATCCAGTCCGGCACCACGTTGCGCAACCGCGACTTCGCCCATGCCCTGCACGTCGTCAAGCACGACGGCGCCGCCGCGCTCAAGGAAATCATGGCCCACCGCATCGCCACCTCCGACCGCAAATCCGGCGTCACCCCCAAAACCGTCGGCCAGAAACGCTACGTCGAAGCCATCCGTCGCCACGACATCACCTTCGGCATCGGGCCTGCCGGCACCGGCAAGACTTACCTCGCCGTAGCGATGGCGCTGGCGGCTTTGCGCGACGGCGCGGTCTCCCGCATTATCCTCACCCGGCCAGCCGTCGAGGCCGGCGAGGCGCTCGGATTCCTGCCAGGCGACCTCTACGAGAAAATCACGCCTTACCTGCGCCCACTCCACGACGCCTTGCACGACATGCTGCCGGCGGAAGAAATCGCGAAGCACATGGAGCGTAACGTCATCGAGATCGCGCCGCTCGCCTATATGCGAGGCCGCACCCTCAACGGCGCTTTCATCATCCTCGACGAAGCCCAGAACACCACCATGGAGCAAATGCTCATGTTCCTGACACGGTTGGGCTTTGGATCAAAAGCCGTCATCACCGGCGATGAAACCCAGATTGACCTGCCCTCTCACAAACACTCCGGCCTGCTGGAAGCCCATCGGGCGCTGAAACACGTCGAAGGCATCGCCGTCATTGAATTCAACAAACGTGATGTCGTTCGGCACCCGCTCGTCCAGCGCATCATCGCCGCCTACGAAGAACTGCGCGGCAAACCCGGCGAACCCAAACCCGGCCACGGCTAAGCCGCACGCTTCAGTCCGAATTCCGAAGTGGGCATCTGAGACAGTAGCTTAGGCATCCTGCCTGAGTAGTAGCGCGGGCTTCCAGCCGGCGCGACTTTTTGTGCAACATCACTACCAGGACGTACAGGCAAAGATGCCTGTTCTACTCTACTGTCACAGGCTGGAAGCCCGTGCTACTACCGCTTCGGAGTTCGGGGTCAGTCCACCCCCAGGTCTTCCACGAACCGCGCGTCCTCACGGTAGTCCTCCGGCTTCAGACCAAGCTCTGAAATTGTGATGTCCCGGACGACTAGCGCCACGTCTGCCCGCCGCCACCGCCGGCCTTCCGGCTCGAAAATTCTCGGCGCAATGGCCACCAACCGCCGCGCGAGCTGTCCAGCGGTGGCTAACTCGCGCGGAAACTCCCGGCACCACGGCACCGTCAACCCCCACCCCACCACCACCGTCACCACCGCCATACCCAGCCCAGCCCAACCCGACCGCCACCGGAACAGCGCCCCCAACCCGGCCGCCACGACCAACCCCAGCACCAGCGACTCCAACCATCCCGGACGCCGCAGGCCCGGCCACGCCGATGTGCGGCCTAGTTGGGGCGAGGCCTCCAGTGGCCCGAGCAGCAATTCCGCGCCGAGCCGTTCCCAATCCTCGCGGCGGCGCTGACGCGAGATAAGGCTTTCCAGCAGCGCGTCTGGGGTGACCTCGGCGCGCTGCCGGCCGCAACACTTGATCAAGGCGCGGCGTAGCGCGTAAAACGCCCGCCGACTCATGCAAGTCGCGGCGTCCGCCGACTGAACCTTGCCCACGATGATGTCAATGATGTCCCCGGGCGTGCGGACGCGTACCCAATCGTCGTCTTTCAGTTCGATTCCGAACTGCTCTTCAAGCGCCATCACGAGTTCGACGGTATCGAGTCCCATAACCGGTTCTGGTTGCGTAGTCACCGCAGGCCCGGATCTCCGCCGCGCCGCTGCTCCGGGCGGGTGGCTACGGCATCTTCAGGCGGAAGAAACGCTGTTGACCAGTCAGCGGTAGTTTGAGACTCGCCAGACCGCCGCTTTCCACCGGAAGGTCCGCCACCGGCAGGTAGGGACCGGTAACTTCTTCCGCCGCTTCCAACCGGAGCGCCGGATTCGACGCCGGCCAGGTCAGCACGACGGAGTCCCCTTGCGCAGCTAGGCCCAGCGTGGCGCGCAGTGGCGGATCGAAGCTCACGCCGTCCAGCCAGAGCGTGAAGCCGTAGCCCCAGGTGTCAGCGTGGATTTCCATGTAGCGGAGGTTGTCGAGATCGGGCGTGCCGAAGACGGTGCGCCGCCAGCCATTCTCCTCGGTGGCGGAGGCGCGGAGCGGAATCTCCACCGGCCACCACGCTCCCAGCGCGTTGTTCAACGCCTCCGCCGGAGAGCCGTCCTGGTAGAACTGGTATTGGAAGTAGTTGCCGTCGCCGTCCTTGAGCCGTATCCACGGGCTGCTGTTCTGGAAGCCGCCGTTCGTGTTTTCAGCATAGAAGCGCATCCTCAGTGTGTCGGCGGAAGCGAGCTTCCAACGGGCGTTGAAGGTGGCCGGATACCGCACGTAGGTGTCGAAGCCGCCGTCGGTCACAAACTTGAGCGACGAGACGCCGACCTGCTTGCGCACGAAGTCATCCTGGACGTAAGTGCCGCCGCTGCTGACGCCGGCCGCCCACGCCGACCAATCGCTGGCATTAGTCTCGGTAAGTTCCGTCGGCGGGAACCACTGGATCGGTCCGCCCAAAGTGAGGTGCCGGTCGAAGGTGGCCAGGTTAGTCTGGCCTGTGTAATAGGCGGTGTTCGCCTCGGTGATGTCGAGCCAGGCGTAGTCCACGCCACCCTCCAATTCGATGCGGAAGTGGAGCACGCCGTTGGCCCCAATGACAGCGACGTAGCCGAAAGGATTGGCGCGCAGCACGTCGCCGGTGGGCAGCGGCGGGACCTTGGCGGGATCAATCGGCACGTTCGGCAGCACGAAGTAACCGTCGTTGTCCGTGGTGCCTTGAGCCTTGAGTTGGTTACTGATGAGCTTGCCCACGCCGGGGCGTTCTTCGAGTTGATAGAGCTTCACCGTTGCGCCACGCAGCGGTTGGCCGGCTTGGCTAAGGAAGCGCATCCGCACCTGGGTCGGGATGCCGTAGAGATACTGACCGAAGTAACCGTGGGCCTGGTCGAGCCAGTGGTTCATGCCGAGCGCGCTTTGCGGTGAGAAGAAGGGGCTGCACGCCCGCATGAGGTCGTCCGGCCCAGTGTAACCCTGGCCGGAGACTAAGTTCATCTCCGGACTAAGATCGAGTTGATAGATGTCAATGAGTCCTAGTTGGTGAGCCATCTCATGGAGATAGCCGTAGTCAATGTCATCGGTCGGGTTATACCAGCCGGAGTTCCGGTAACTGTAAGGCACATCACTGGCGTAGAACCGGAACGGGAAGATACCAAAGGGCATGGTGTCCACGACGGGATCTGGTGAGCTGTCGGGCAACATCTCCAGCACGTCGTAATGCACGCGCTTGGCGCAGGCGGCGTTGGAGAACATTTGGTTGAACCGCGCCATGTGATACTGAATCCAGTCAATAAGATCGTCGGTGACGGCGTTGGGGTAGTTAATGGTCTGCCGGCGGAAGCTCTCGTAGTAACTCTCGTCAATGTAACTTAGGAACGGAACCGACTTCGTGTCCAGCACCACGGTGTTATTGTTGGTGCGGGCGTCGGAGTTAGTAATCACGAAACGGACCTGGTGCGACGCGCCATCCCACGGGCGGACGAGCGTGAAGGTCGCCTGCGCGTCGGGCGTGAATGGGCCGGGGACAGAGGCGTTTTCCACGTTGGTGCCGTCCCATTGCCAGACGCCGGCAAGGGGGTTAGTCCAGGGATTGCTTCCGCGATTGCGCACGGTGGCGGTGTAAGTGATGGGATCATTCGTCGCCGGCCAGCGCTGGGTATTAGTGGTCTGACCGTTGCCAAGGCCGGTCGCGGCGCTGAAGCTGTAAGGGCCATAGCCCGACGGCTCGGTGACTTCATAGCCGGTGTATTCGGCCGCGTAGCGTGGGAAGCGCGGCGTCCTCGCAATGCCGACGACCTGCATGTCCGTCTCATCGTAAGGCTGGTAGCCGCCAATGGAAGACGCCGCCGTAAGTTGTCGTCCACCGGTGGTGACGGTGGTGATGTAGTAGTAATACGCCGTGCCGTTGACGGCGGTGGTATCGAGGTAGGTGGTGGCAAGGCGGTTGGAAACTGTGGCCAGCGGCGTCCGGCCAACCACTGAGCCGAATGGGTCGTAGGCGCGGTAGATGGCATAGTGGGAGAACCGTCCCGCCGGATCAGCCACCGGCGTCCAACGTAGTTCGACGGCGTTATTCAAGGGGCGACCGCGTTGGGCGGCAGGCGGCGGCAGGGTGACTATTGGATCCTCCGTGAGATCGAACGCGTTGAAAAGATTCTCAGTCTGCTGCGTCGGGGCTTCGCCGTCGCCGTTACTTTGCATCCACGTCATTCGCACCGGCAGGTAAAGCAGGCCATCCGGCGAAAGCGTCGCACTGCTGAGGGCGGTGCCGCCGGAGGCTACTGGCAAGGTGTCCAGCAGCGTGGCGTTAGTGCCGTCATCGCGCACGGCGAGGTAAGCGCCGCCTTCGTTGTTGCCGACGACGAGCACGCCATTACGCGTGACGATGGGCGAAGACATTTGCCGCTCCCAGCCCCGGCTGCCGGTGGCGTAGGACCACTTCACCGAGCCGGTGGTGGTGTTGATGGCATAGAGCCGGCCATCGCCCTCCTGGCTAACGGTTTGGAAGTAGTAAGTCAGCCCGTCATGCGCCAGGCAGCCGGCGCTTTGGGCGCGCTGCTGGTTGTTCACTCCATCCTGCCAGTCGAACACCGGCATCGCCACGCTAGCCCAGAGCGGAGCGCCGTTAGAGTTCAGTCCGATGATCTTGATGCTCGCAAAGCCGGCGGGGATATAGACATTACCCTTAATCGGGTCCACGGTCGGGTCCGCGTCCGATCCGGTGTCAACGGACACACTCCACAGCTCGTCGCCGGTGGTGCCACTAAATGCCTTCACCAAGCCGCACCGCCCCGTGCCAATGACTCGCATCTGCCCGCCGACAGTCCAAATGGCGGCCACGCTGAAACAGTCACAGATGTCTGCAGCGGCCGACCAGGTGATGCTAAGGGCCGAGCCGCTGTCCGTCGCGGCGTGCGGGCGACCATTCCAGTTGTGGCCGAAGATGCGCCCGTCCGCCGCGACTTTCGGCGACGTTAAGCCGAGCCAATCGGGATGCGCGTCCGCGCCGTTGTGCCAACACTCGGCTGGCCCCACGGCGGACTCGAAGGCCATCAACGGATGCGGCGTGGCGTCGTTGACGACATACAGCACACGCCCGTCCGGCGAGAAGGCCGGCGTGGCCGCGCCGATGGTTTCCCCGCCGTCGGGATTGCCCGACCACAGGAACTGGCCGGTGCGACGGTCCATGCCTTGCACGCCTTTGGGCCAATGGT
This sequence comes from uncultured Verrucomicrobiota bacterium, assembly GCA_903847485.1. GTDB lineage: Bacteria > Verrucomicrobiota > Verrucomicrobiia > Limisphaerales > JAJXZI01 > CAINDV01. The sequence goes on along the minus strand of CAINDV010000298.1, from coordinate 11,056 downwards.
AGCCGCCCACGATGAGGTCCGTGAAGCCGGGGCCAGCGCCGTCGAAGAACACCATCGCGCCGCTGCTCAAGCCCCCTTCGCCGGGCGATCTGGGGGCGCGCTTCTGCCAGCGGAGCGCGTCGAAGAAGTTGGTTCCCTGCCGGTTGGCGGGCACGGTGTAATCCGCCCGCCCGGTGTTTTCCACGTCGCGCTGGCGCTGCTTCCAGGCGATGGGTTCGATGTTGGCGGTGGCGGTCAGGGTGACGGCGGCGATGCAGAGTAGGCCCAAGACCGGGCGGTCGAGCCGCCTAGCGATTCCACCAGTGAACGAAAATAACGGAGTCTTCATCATAGCAATGTCCTCTCAAAAAGCCGGCACTTCGCCGACTTTGAACACCGCGATACTGAGTCGCCGTCCGCTGACAGGCAATGCAAAAGCGGACGGGGGAGGTTGGAGGGGCGTTAAAATGGTTAAAGGGGGTCGGACGACGTTCTGACCTTTTAACCCATTTAACATTTTAACCATCTAACGCCCCCCCCAGCGACCTTCGTGTTCCAATCCGTCGCGTGACGACCTTTTCGCTCGCCGGGGGAACCGCCCGGAGTATATTGTCGGCCATTGTGGCCTGCAATCGTCCTGTTTCACTCGTCTTGACCGACACGCCCCACAACGAAAGTTGTCCGGGGAACTCATCCGTCTGCCGCCTGTTTCCCCACGGTACCACATGAGCCAAGGCCAATCGCAATGAGTTCCCCTCGCATCATCATCATCGGCGGCGGCATCGTAGGGTTGGGGACGGCGCTCAAGTTGGGCGTCGCTTTCCCTCGCGCAGCCATCACCGTTTTGGAAAAAGAAGCGCAAGTCGGTCAGCACCAGACCGGCAACAACAGCGGCGTGCTGCACTGCGGACTCTACTATCGCCCCGGCTCGGTCAAGGCCCGCATGGCGGTGCAAGGCGTGCAGGAGATGGTCGCCTTCTGCCGCGCCAACGGCGTGCCACACGAGATTTGCGGCAAACTGGTCGTGGCGGTGGACGCGCCGGAAGTCGAGCGCTTGCGCGGCCTCCACGAGCGCGGACGGCAGAATGGCTTGCAGGGATTGCAGTGGTTGAACGGTGACGAAATGCGCGCGATCGAACCGCACGTCGGCGGGGTGGCGGGCTTGCGCGTCCCGCAGGAAGGCATCGTGGATTATCCGGCCGTCTGCTCGGCGCTGCTGAGTAACATCGCCGAGCAGGGCGGCAAGCTGCTCACGCAGGCGAAAGTTACCGGACTGAGAGCCACCAGCAGCGGGTGGGTGGCCATGACGACGGCGGGGGATTTCGAGGGGGAATTCCTGGTGAACTGCGCCGGGTTGCACTGTGACCGCGTGAGCGAACTGGCCGGCGAACGCCGCAGGGTGCGCATCGTGCCATTCCGCGGCGAATACTACCGGATCAAGCCCACCCGCCAGCATCTCGTGAAACACCTCATTTACCCCGTGCCGGACCCGCAGTTCCCCTTTCTCGGCGTTCACTTCACGCGGCTTATCAAAGGCGGCGTCGAGGCCGGGCCAAACGCCGTGCTGGCTTTCAAGCGCGAAGGCTACAAGAAAACGGATTTCTCCCCCGCCGATCTATACGACGCGCTGTCGTTCGTCGGGCTGTGGCGTTTCCTGGGCCGGCACAAACGGATGTGCTGGGAGGAAATGAAACGCTCCTTCAGCAAGGAACTTTTCTGCCAATCCCTCCAGCGGCTCGTGCCGGCCATCTGCGCGGAAGACTTGGAGCCGGGCGGAGCGGGGGTCCGGGCGCAGGCGCTCGATCCTGACGGGACGCTCGTGCAGGACTTCAGCTTCGTGCGCGGACGCAAGGCATTGCACGTCCTGAACGCCCCCAGCCCGGCGGCCACGGCGGCGCTGACCATTGGCGGCGAGATCGCGGCACAACTGGTCGGCGAGGTGTGAACGGCGCAAGAATAACAATTCTGTAATCTGGAGAGTGCCGAAAGTTTAGGTGCCAGTGGTCTATTGCTTCAGGAACGGCGTCACAACGGCGCTGTCCGAAACGAAACAATCAAAACGAAAGGCCAGACATGAAACTAAAAGTTGTAATCGGAAGTGTGATCGCGGGCTTGGTGCTGACCAGCCTGACGGCGGTGTCCTTCGCTCAGAACGGTCCGGGAGCGGGAGCGGGAACGAAGGGTCGCGGCTACGGCGGCCCGCCGGCGTCTCCAGAGGAGCGCGCGGCGCGGCAGCAAGCCTGCCCGCAGCAGAACGGCGATTGCCCGGCGGTCTGCCCCAACGGCGGCCAGGGCGGACGCGGCCAGGGCATGGGCAACGGCAACGGCGCTGGCAACGGCGCGCGTCGTGGTTTGCGCGATGGCACTGGCCCGCGCAATGGCACCGGCAACTGCCCAGCGACCGGCAAGCAGTAGGTTCCCGTTACGGAGTCTGGCCAGTTTGGCCGACGGAGTTCGGGTGGTCCTCGTTGGGCCACCCGAATTGCTTTTCGCAGGGGTAAACTTTTGGACTTCGGTCTTTTCGCCCCTCTCTCCACAGGGCGAAAGTGCCCGCGCCGCTATTCGTCCCAATCGGCGGCTTCCGACTCTTCCTCCTTCTTCTCGATGTACTTCGGATGGTTCTCCAGGTTGAGGGAGAGATAGACGTGCCGGATGTCCTGGCCGAAGCCCTGACGCCGGAAGAACGCCAGCGCGCTGTGGTTCTCCTCGTCCGTGTCCACCAGCATGATGCGGGCGTTGCGCTCGATGAAGAGGTTGGTGAGCTGGTTGAGCAGTCGCGTAGCGACGCCGGCGCGCTTGAAGCGCGGTTCCACGCCGAGCCATTCGAGCCAGCCATAGCGCCAGGCGCTGCGCGGCTTGTCCATCACCCGGCCCAGCGCAAACCCCACCAACCGCTCCCCGGCCACCGCCACGAGGCAGGTTTCCTCGTCGGTGTTAAAGAGTTGCATCAACTCATGCTCGTCCCAGGAGCGATAGAGCGTCGGCAGCTTCTCGGCGGTGAAGAGCTTCAGCCCCAATTCAAAAGCCGCCTCCATGTCGCCAAGGTTCATGGGGCGGATTTCGACAGGCGGCAGCTCCGGTTCGGCCCGGCGGCCGGGCGGGTTGCGCTTGCGCGTGACTTTCATTTGGTGGGGCCAAGCATTTAGCGAAGCGGCGGCGGTGTCAATAAGCGGTAACCGGCTGCAAACCGCGCCGGCACCTCCCAGTTTCTGCATAGCCATTTCCAGCCCGGCCGGGCGAAAGAGAATAGCCCAGCGTTTCAACGCTGGGTTGGCGCAACGCGAAGGGGACCAGTCCCGGCAGGGACGACAGAGATCCCGCTGGCGAACGACCGTAACCTGCTTATCCGGTTGGTTGCCAAACGGGTCAAACGCAGAGGCGCAAAGCGTGCATAGAGACGCGGAGAAGGCCGTTTCCGGCAGCCTTCGCGTCCTCTGCAGTGCTATCCCGCAGAATCGTCGCGTGCCGCGAAGATTTTTTGGACTGCGGTGGCAAGCGCAGCGCGACACCGCTTTGAGGCCGCCCGCAGCCTTGGCAAAGCGGCGTGGCGCTGCGCTTCCCGCCGCAGTCCAAAACGCTGTGGTTGCGGCTCCGCTGCGCTGAGTTTAAGCCGATTGGCAACCAACCGGATAAGCACGGACCGTTCTATCGTCCCTGCCGGGACTTGAGCGAGCCGGGATCGAAGGCCCAGCGTTGAAACACTGGGCTATTCTCTTTCGCCCGGCCGGGCTGGAAACGGCCCCGGCAGGAAACTGAGCTGCGCGCCCGGAGCGCCCCAACCCCATTTTCACGCTTGCGCCGGCGGGCGATTTGGGCGGAGCATCCGCTGTCCGCTACCGACTCTCGCGCCAACCGGGCGGGGAGGCAGGGGCGGGGCGGCCTAGACACTGAAATCCAAAACCTGAAACCTTAGAACCAAAAACTATGAAACTAGACACCACATCATCCGCAGCCCGCCTCCGGCGTCTGCTATCGGCCGGCGCGTTCGCGCTGGGTCTCACCACTCAGGCCGCCACGGTTTATACCAACCAGACCGCCTTCGAGGCCGCGCTGGGCGGTGTGCCGGGGTACCTCAACGCCTTCGACGACTTGGATGCCTACTGTCCCGGTGCCGCCGTGCCGGCACCGCGCACTTACAGCAGCGGCGGGTTGAGCTATCGCGTCACTGCTTCGCCCGGCACGGACTTATTCGCCCTTTGCGGCGCGGTCGGGGCCGCCCTGCCAGGTGATAGCCTGCTGGTGAACGTCACCAGCGCCAACGTCCGGTCGCTCGGCGCGAACCTCTACCTGACTGACGAATCCGGCAACCGGGTGGCCGGCACGATACAGGCCAACTTGAGCGACGGAACCAGATTCACCTTTGCTTGCGCCGCCTCCGGGCCGCTGCCGTTCGCCGGGTTTGTTTCCCCCGGCGTTCTGCTCACCTCGCTCGCGGTGCCGCCCACGGCGGCGGGCACTTACCCGACGATGGATAACCTGCGCGTCACCACGGGGCCGAATCCGCCGCTGGTAGTTACGAACACAGCGGACAGCGGGCCGGGCAGCCTGCGGGACGCCATCACCACTGCCAACAGCCAACCGGGCGCGGACATTATCACCTTCAACATCCCCGGCGGCGGAGTGCAGACCATCGCGCCACTATCAGGGTTGCCGGGGTTGACCGGCCCAGTGGTAATTGATGGCTACTCACAGCCGGGCACCAGCCCAAACACGCTCACCAATGGTGACAACGCCGTGCTTCTGATCAGGCTGAGTGGCACCAACGCTGGCGCAGCGGATGGGTTATATCTTGCGGCCAGCAACATTGTTGTCCGTGGCCTGTCGGTCGTTAATTGGCAGCGACGTGGCGTAGCTATACAGTCTCCCGGCTATGACCGCATCGAGGGCAACTTCATCGGCGTCAACCCGGATGGTGTGACGTTGGGCAGCAATGTCTGGAACGCCGTGGAAATTAGCGGGGCACCAAACAACACCATCGGCGGGACAAATCCGGCCTCACGAAACATCCTGTCGGGAAGCGGCCGTGGCGTAAACATCGGAAATGCCGGAGCCACTGGAAACGTTATCAGCGGTAACTTTGTCGGCACTGATAAGACCGGCACATTGCCCGTCAGCAACGGCGATTTCGGAATCGCAGTCACGGCGGCGGCAGACAACCTGATTGTGGGCAATGTGATCTCTGGGAACCGCAGCGGGATTTCACTCTGGCAGGTGGCCGCTACCCGCAACCGGATTGAAGGGAACTTCATCGGGACCGATGTGACCGGCACTCAGATCTTGTCGAATGCCTGGTGGGGCGTGGTTCTGGATAACGCTGCCACCAACACCATCGGAGGCGTCACCCCAGCGGCAAGGAATGTCATTTCAGGCAACGGACTTAACGGGATCAGCATAGGGAATCCAACCGGCGTCGGAAACCTTGTCCTTGGTAACTTCGTGGGAACGGATGTAACCGGAATGAACGCGATACCTAACGGGCAGGGCATCAATATTGGTGGAACAAACAATGTCATAGGTGGGACATTGCCTGCTGCCCGCAACCTCATTTCAGGCAACAGAGGGTCGGGGATCACTGTCGGTGCCTCATGGAGTGTAGTGTCAGGGAATTACATTGGTACGGATGCCGCAGGCACAAGTATTTTAGGTAACTTGGGCGATGGCATGACGATTTTCGGAAGCGCCAAGAACAGCCAAATCGGGGGTTCGGAACCAGGGGCGGGGAATGTGATCTCAGGCAATGGGGGCAACGGAATTGCAGTCTATGCCGGATCAAGCGGGAATGTCATCCAAGGGAACCTCATTGGAACTGACGCCAATGGTTTAAACGCCCTCAAAAACACGTATTGTGGCATCGCACTCGCGGCAGTCAGCAACACAGTAGGTGGCACCAACCCTGCGGCGCGCAACATCCTTTCAGGCAACGGCTGGTCTGGTGCCCGCATTGAAGCGTCGTCGAATCTAGTCGTGGGCAACTATATCGGCACGGACATCACGGGCACTAACGCCTTGGGCAACCAGTCGGATGGCGTCACGATCACCGGCGGCGGGACGAACAGTAACGTGGGTAGCGTGGTAGCAGGGGCCGGCAACGTGATCTCCGGCAACAAAGGTAATGGGATTGCCGTTTGGGGCGGATCGGGCGGAAATCTCATCCAAGGGAACTGCATTGGAACTGACGCTAGTGGTTTCAACGCCCTCAAAAACACGTATTGTGGCATCGCACTAGCGGCAGTCAGCAACACAGTAGGTGGCACCAACCCTGCGGCGCGTAACATCCTTTCTGGCAACGGTTGGTCTGGTGCCCGCATTGAAGCGTCGTCGAATCTAGTCATGGGCAACTACATTGGTACGGACATCACTGGCACCAACGCCTTGGGCAACGAGTCGGACGGCGTTGTCATTACCGGCGGCGGGACGAACAGCCAGGTGGGAGGCACCGCGCTTGGTGCTGGGAACTTGATCTCGGGGAACAAAGGCAGCGGGATTGCAGTCTGGGGCGGCACGAGCGGGAATGTAATCCAAGGCAATTGGGTTGGTGTGGATGCCACCGGACTCCGAGCATTGGGGAACACCTATTCCGGTATGAGCTTTACCGGTGGACGCAACATCGTGGGCGGATTGACGGCCGGCGCGCGAAACGTCAGTTCGGGAAATGGGCTGGGGGGTATCCAGTTAAACCACCTCGAATGTTCCAACAACATTGTGCAGGGGAACTTCATCGGCGCGGACATCACCGGAACGAACGCCATCGGGAACCACGAAGACGGAATTCTCCTTTGGGAGGGCATCAACAACGTGATTGGCGGCGGCGAACCCGGCGCGGGCAACGTAATCGTCGGCAACCACCGTTATGGGATGGTGGTCTATCTCAATGCACGCGGGACAAAGATTCAGGGCAATGCCTTTGGCACTGACCTGTCGGGCATTGTGCCGCTGGGGAATTGGGGGCGGGGCCTCTACGTCAGTGACGCGCACCAGAGTTTGATCGGCGGCACAGCGCCAGGCGAAGCCAATCGCGTGGCTTACAACGGAGGGATCGGCATTCAGATCGGTCCCGGCACCAACAACGCCATCCGCGCGAATGCCATCTACCTTAATTCTGGGCTTGGCATTGACCTGGGCGGAGATGGAGTTACGCCGAATGACATCGGCGATCCGGACATCGGGGCTAACCAGTTACAGAACTATCCGGTCCTTTCCTCCGCCACTCTGGCGGGCAGCCTGACGATCCAGGGCACGCTCAACAGCCTTGCGAACAAGGTTTTTCAACTGGATTTCTTTGCGAGCGATGCCGCCGACCCCAGCGGCTACGGCGAAGGCCAGAACTATCTCGGTTCGCGCGCTGTGACCACGGATACCAGCGGCAATGCAACCTTCTCCCATGCCACTGGCGTCGCGGTGCCCTTGGGTAAATGGATCACCGCCACGGCGACTGATCCGGTTGGCAACACCTCCGAGTTCAGCCGCGCCCTGTCGGTGGCCGCGCCGCCGCAATTCACCGCCGACAGCTTGCGCGTAACCAACGGTGTCTTCAGCGCGCAGTTGGCAGGCTTGGCCACAGGGGCGCGAGTAGTCATCGAAGCCTCGGAAGATTTGCAGGCATGGTCGGCCATCTCGACTAACACTTCTGTACGTGGCGTAGTGAACTACACCGATCCAGCGGCGACGAACTTCCGGCACCGGTTCTATCGCGCACTGCTGTTGCCGTAGTAACTTTCCGGTGGCAACCGCCTCCTTATTCGGCGGAAGTCATTAGTCAGCGGCGTTCGCCAAATCGCCGCTACGCGGAAGCTGTTCGCCGGGCCGGCACCAGTGGGGCGTGGTGGAGTTCCTGGATGCGCAGGCGCTGGCGAACCGGATCGGTTCTGCCGGGTCCAGCGGATAAGTCCATAGAGTAACCAGGGCCGGCGGCGAAGGGTCGCGCAGCCAGCGATCCCGCCGCCGGCCTTCTCGGTCATGCCCACCATTTCGGCAGCGCAACGTCAGGCTGTCGGTTTTGGGTGAAGGATCCGGCGCTCTGCCGAGACGCCGCTACGGGGATGACGCTTGTGGGAGGGTGTAAGTCAGTCCTGGAGCCGAACTCCAGCGGGCCGGAGGCGACTCCGGCCCGTTTTGTTCTCGCCCCACGGCTCGGAGCGCCGACATTTTTGTCGGCCAGTCCTTGCCAACTGGAACCACGCCGACACAAATGTCGGCGCTCCGGCGAGCCGCGCTCAGCGTGGCCGTGCATTGGATCCAGCGCGCCCGCCCCCCGCCGCCACGCCACGACGAGCGGCTTCTTCGACGCGATGTCAGCTTGCCAGCAGCGCAAAGCCTTCTCCCTCGTAACCGCCCGTCATTCCAGTGCCCTGGCCACTTCGTGAATCAGCCATAGGGAACTGGAGCAACTGCCAACGGAAGATTGCATTCCTCCGGCGCGCATTTGAAACTCGGGTGTGAGCGCGGAAACCAACCCTATGCACCAAGGCCAGCCTGCGGGCGGCGACGCCGATCCCGATGACTCCGAACAGGCGCTACAGGAATGGCTCGCGGAGCCGCGCCTGCTGGTGACGACTGCCGAAACGCCCATGGAACAGCACCTCCTGCTGGCGATTCAGGAGGGCCGTGAAGTCGAGATCATTTACCACGGCGGCTCCCAGCCGGGCCTCCGCCGGCGCGTCCGGCCGCTCGGCTTGTTCCGGCTGACCCAGTTCGGCTGCACCTACCTCACGGCCTTCTGCACGGTGCGCCAAGCCGAACGCACCTTCCGGGTGGGGGCCATTGGGATTGACGGCGTCAGCCAAACCGGGCCGCTGCGGCATCCCGTAATGCGCTTTTACTTCGCCGCGCCATCCGCCGCCGCCGTCAGCCGGATCGTGGCCGCCGGTTTTTCCGCCAGCGATGGCATTATGGCCGAACTACCTTACGGCAATCCCAGGTTTATCAGCCAGTTGGGCATTCTTTTTAGCAGCGAACTGGATCCGCGCACGGGTTACGCCGTTGAAATAACTACCGCGCCCAACCCGCGCTACCTTGTCCGCCACGAGTTGATCAGCCCGGTGCGTGGCGTCCAGTATTACGTATTCTTGCAGGATATCGCCAACCGCGGCACGCGCCGCGCCGTGCCAGAGTCCGACCTTCAGGCCGCCCGCGCGGCTGGCTTGGATAAGTGGCGCGACCCTCTCGTCTGGTTTGGCAGGGATCAGGAGCCAGTCAAAGGAACCGGCAAACTGCCAGGCCCCGGCCCGGTGCCGCCCGGCCTATGATGCCTGGTGCAGGCTGCGGTTGGCGTTGGCGGGCGGGCTGCCGGCCAGCGCCTTCGGGCAGCTTCTGGCGGCGCTGCGCACCCTCACCGGCTGGAGCCAGATCGCCTGAAGACCAGGCCAAGCAATGATCCGGCATTGGCCAGAACAACCGCCCCATCTCGGGTTCCCTGAGTTCCTAATTCGGCAACTCATGCCGGCCCTCCTTGCTGCCATCGAATCCCACAATGGCGGCCTGCAAACTTTCGATTACCGCTCCCGGACTTTTCCGGGCTACAAGAGGAGCGTGAAAACAAACCGTCTTCCGCCTACGCCTCAGCCATGAGCACGCAGGAACCCAGCTCAAGCAGCCACTCTACCCGCCAGCGGCGAAGCGGTGGGGCCACCGCGTGGACGGCACTGGCGCTGGCCGCCCTGCTGCTGGGTCTGACCGGTTGCACCACCTATCGGACAGGGCCGCCGCAAAACCTCGCGCAGGTGCCGCTGCTGGCCTGGCTGCAAGTCGGCAAGACGACACGCGAAGAGTTGCGACACGAATGGGGACCGCCTTCGGCCAGCCTTCAGCAAGGCCGCTTCGTATTTTACCGGCTAGAAGGCAGCGGCAACGGCCTGCGTTTCTCCATGGACAAACATGGATGGTACCGGAGCAACCACAGTCTGGTGCTAATCTTCGACACCGCCGGCGTCCTGGAGACAAACTCGCTCGTGCGCACCCGATGAAGCCGCATCCCTACCGTAGGACAGGCGTCGCGCCTGTCTCTGACATCGAAGACATAGGTTCGGGTAAAGGAATTAGGAGGATTCGGAGAACTCACCTTTCAGCGAGGAGGCGAATTGAAGATGGAGACAGGCGCGACGCCTGTCCTACGCCGCAGGCGTGGTTTTCGTCTGCATGGATACGGATGAAGCCGCCTTCCCCATCCCTGCTTATCCGAATGCGAGCGAGCTTTCGCTGGCTGTCGTTGCTTGCGCCGCTGCTAGTAATGGCGACCGGGTGCGTCTATGTCGTGCCAGTGCCGACCGCCTACCATCCAGAGGGTTCGCGCCGGAATCTCACGGAAGCGACAGCCAGCCAGTTCGCCCCCGGTCAGACGACCGTGGCCGAGGTGGTGCTGGCTTTGGGCGAACCGGACACCGCAGCAGACGACGCCTCCCGGCTCAACTACCGCTGGGAGCGAGTCAACATGCACCTCGCACGGGGTTGGCTGGTCGCGGTCCCGGATGCTGCGATTGGTCAGGACTGGTCAACCACCTACTCGCACGACTACTCGCTGAGCTTCGCCTTCGACAGGTGCGGCGTGCTGCAAAAGGTGGGGACAACGAACGTCAATGAGCACATCACCGAGCGCACCGATACGCCGTGAAACTGACTACCTGCAAGCCAAAGCTGAGCCAATGCCAAAGGCGTTGAAGCACTCACCGTCGCGACTTTCTGGCACCAGCCGCCAGCTCTCTTCAGAGCGGAAATTTAGCGGCGGACACCTTCCCGCCGCTCCGCCGCCGGGCGGTAGCGCGGTGAAGTCGTAGCCAAGTCCGGCTGGCAAAAGCCCGCTAGAAGGCGTTAACTTGCCGGCCATAAAGTGAATTGCATGACCATCTCCTACACGAACACCTTGCGCGATCTGCTGACGTTCCATCGCCAACACATCTGGCGCTCACCGGTTTCCCTCGCCATTCAACTCGCCAGCGTGGCGTTCCTGGCCTACGTCTTCTTCCAAGCGTCGGAGCCGGGGCCAACGCATAGCTACGGCCTGCCGGCACGCATCGTGGCGACGGTGCTATTCATCGCCTTGGCGTTGCCGGTTTTGCTCGCTGTGCAGTTGGTGATAGTGGTC
>CAINDV010000297.1 GCA_903847485.1 uncultured Verrucomicrobiota bacterium | reverse complement strand
GCACAACCCGCAACTCGCCGGCGTCCTGCCCAAGACCTACAACCTCATCACCAGCACCCTCCTCAAGGAACTGCTCAAGAAAGTCTCCGAGATTCCCGCCTCGCTCGACGACGACGCCTTCGGGCGCAGCACCTGAACTCCCTGCCCAGCTCGCCATGCCCACTCACTTCGACCTCATCATTACTGCGGACTACCCGAACCGCACCGCCGAGTTTTCCCTGCGCGATGCCGCCGGTGTGCAAATCTCCTTCCGGCAAACTGACTTCAAGACCATCTCCGCCAGCCACCAGCAGGGCCTCTTCGACTTGCGCAACTACCTCCGACTCTTGGTGGTGGAAGGCCACGAGCGCGCCGCCGTGGCGGAGATTGGCGTGTGCATCGCAGAGCAAGTGCTGGGGGAGGAAATCTTCGCGAGGCTCTGGGCGTCGGAGTCCCCGCGCACGCTGCGCATCCAGTTGCCGGGCGCGGGAGATACAGAAAACCACCTCGCCGCCGCGCTGGCCCGCGTGCCGTGGGAAATCGCCCGGCCCAACGCCGAGGCCGAGACCCTCGGCGAGCGCAACCTGCTCGTCCGCGTCGTCCACGACATGCAGGCCCCGGCCTCGACGCCCATCGCGCTGGCGGCCAACGAAGCGTTGCGCGTGCTGTTCGTCTTTGCCGAGGCGCGCGGCTCGCGTCCGTTGGGCGCGCGGAAGGAGCGGCGGGAGTTGCTGCGGCTCTTTGCCCAGGAGATTTACCCGAGTCGCCGCGTCGTGGCGCACTTCCTCACGCACGGCGTCACCCGCGAACGGTTGGCGGCGCAGATTCAGGAAAATGGCGGCTACCACGTCGTCCACTGGAGTGGGCACGGGCACATGAACCTGCTCGAACTCTGCAAGCCCGGCGGCAAGAGCGACCACCTCTCCGGCGCGGAACTGCTCGAACTCTTCAACGACGCCGGCGGCTTTCTCCCCCGGCTGTTCTTCCTCAGCGCCTGCCACTCCGGCGACATCTTGCGGGTGAAGGACTGGAATGACTTCCTCGCCGTCGCCCAGGGCAAGGAGCCGGGCACGAAGGAGGCGAAAGCCGCCGCTCCGACTCCCGGTAGGAGCCGAGGTAACGAGGCTCAAACTCCGGCGAAGTCAGAGACTCCTCACGTCGTCTCCTACAGTGCTGAAGAGGCTGCGGAAACCAAGAAACTCGACCTCCAAGAGCAGCCCGGCTACACGGGCACCGCCCACGCGCTGCTGCAAGGCGGCGTGCCCTCCGTCGTGGCGATGCGTTACGCCGTGGGCGACGACTATGCCCGCGAAGCGGCGGTGGAGTTTTACCGCGCGCTCCTCGCCCACGCGCAGCCGAAGAACGTCGCTGCCGCCCTCACGATGGCGCGGCAGGCGATGTTGGACCCGAAGAAGCACGACTCCGCGCGCTTCGCCGTGTGCGATCACGCCACGCCCGTGCTCTATGGCGAAGAGCAGCCCGTCCTGACCCTTGTGAAAGGCCGCAGCCCGGCGCTCAATCCGCGCAATCCCCGCCTGCATCCGATCGCCGAACTGACCACGGCAGGGCACGAGCACTTCGTCGGGCGCACCTGGGAATTGGTCGGGCTGGGGGCGGACTTCATCGGCTCCAGCACCGGGGCGGAGGTGAAGCCGGTCGCGGTCATCACCGGGCTGGGCGGCATGGGGAAGACGGCCCTCACCGCCGAGGCGCTGGCGCTGTGGGAGTCGCGCTTCGAGTGGGTGTTGCTCTATCAGGCCAAGCCGAACCGCCTGGAGTTCGAGACCTTCCTGCGCGACGTCCACCTCAAACTCATGGGCGAGCTGAAGCTCTACCACGACCACGTGCGGGCCAATCCCGCCGATGCCATCGGGCGCGACGCCACCGCCGACTTCACCGGTCCCGCGCGGCTGGATCGGCTCACGCGCAACCTCCTCCGCGCGCTGAAGGACGAGCCCATCCTCCTCGTGCTGGATAATTTCGAGACCAATCTCAAGCCCCGTAGCGGCGTCTCGGCAGAGCGCCGCCAGACCTCTCCTTCGGAGGGCGGAGTTACACGACGCCCTGATCCTGTTGGGCAAAAGATC
>CAINDV010000296.1 GCA_903847485.1 uncultured Verrucomicrobiota bacterium | reverse complement strand
GGGCTCGCCGACCGGCCCCGGCTCGTTTTAACTCACAGTCAGACATCTCATGAACCAAACCAAAAACCTGTTGTGAATCTCCGCCTCAGACTGGCCGGTTTTGAAGTGCCCACCAGTGGCCGGTTTTGATCCGCCCGATGACAACGTCTGCGGCACCGTGTTGCTGAGCGTGCTCGCCGGCCATCACCGTTATGCCCACGGCTCGGCCTTGCGCGGGGATCGCGTCAATGCACCGCTGCTGGGCATGGACCAAGTGGTCAGTGAAGATTTGCTGCGCCGCGCCCGCGCCAAAGGCCACGGGGAGGCCGCAGTGGCCGCCTGGCTGCAGCACCACCTGCGGGAAAGCTACGGTCCCCTGTTGAGTGTGCCGTAGCTTTCCCGCAGGTGGCGCTGCAGCCAGGCGGCCACTGCGGCTTCGTCGGCAGCTTGGCCGTGGCCTTTGGCGAGGGCGCGGCGCAGCAAATCTTCACTGACCACCTGGCGCATGCCTAGCAGGGGCGCGTTGACGCGATCCCCGCGCAAGGCCGAGCCGTGGGCATAACGGTGATGGCCGGTGAGCACGCTCAGCAACACGGTGCTGCAGACGTCGCGCACGGCGGGGGCGTTGGGACTGGTGTAAGTCCAGGGACAGTCTTTGACCCAGAGATCGAAGCGCCCGCTGGTTTCGAGAAACTGGGTGAAGAACACCAACTGCCCGAGAAGTGTGACGGGCGCGTGGGGATCCCATTCCACCCGGACACGCCCGCCGCAGGTATCGAGCCGGAGATGATCGGGCGGCGGCTGGGCGGCGCTGGGAGTGGGTAAGAATGTCTCAGCTGAAAAGTGAGCCTTTATGGGAGCGATTTGTAAGGGCATCCCACAGGCTTACAGAGTGTTACCGCGTTAGCAAGCGGTTCCAACTGCTCTTTTTAGGTTCAACCCAGAAAGAGCAGTTGAAAGCTGGAAATCACAGAAAGCGATTGGTAGAGAAGGGAATTCAACTGCCTCCGCAGCTAACCATTTGGGAGACAAGTCACAAATCAGCAAATACTTGCAAATATAGGCTGGTGCCCGAATCAGTGGGGTTCAACTGCTCTTTTTAGGATGGCCGGTTTGGCTTGCGAGATGCAAACCCGGTCAATGTAATGAATGACGTCCAGAGTGATGTCAAAAACGATCACCAAATAGCGAGTGAGGGTAGGAGGAAGGGAAGCGGAGGGGTTAGGGTTCATCAGAGGGACGAGGGTGTTACGAGGCGACCACGGCGGAATAAGCGGCCTAATCCAGTTGGATCGTGGTCAACCCAAGCTCGATAGCCGAAGGGACGGTTCCGTTGGAATTACCGCCACTACCAGGTGCCATCCACCAGCACGGTGGTGAGGTTGCGGCAGACCTCTTCAGCCAGTTGCGGGATGGCTTGGCGTTCGGAACTGGTCAGGTCATTGCCGACGCGCATCAGAGTGAAACCGCTGACTTTGCGGTCCACAATGACGCGCCCTGTGCCACGTTCGACGGCGCGAATTTGTACCGTGATGGTCAGCCGGGCGTCCACGGTGGTCAGCACATCGGTAGGTTGATAGGTGACGCCGTTGCGCTCGTAACTGACGACTGTGCCGGTCACGAGAATGTCGCCCTCTTCCTGAGTATTAAGGCGATAGGTGCCATCACGTTGCACTTGGGTGCGTAGTGTTTGGGTCACGACGTCGCCCAAGCGTGGTTCCAAGGTGTGATTGACGAACGGGCTGATGGAAATACTGCGCGTGCCGGCGTTTTCTCCGGTCGTGGAGCCTAACTTGTAAGCGCAACCCGAGAGTAGCACCGCCAACAGCCAGCAACTCGCCAGAAGCATCCAGCGGTAACTACTTCGCAACGGTTGTGGCGGTGATTTTTTTGTTAATCTCGTCAATGCGCTGGCGGGCCTCGGCTTCATAGGAGGATTTGGGATCGAGCTTAAGGACATTGCCGAAATAGATGCTCGCGGCCCGGAGTTTATTGCGCTTCTGGTAGTATAGGGCGGTCTGGTAGGCACCGCGGGCCTGTTCGCCTTTGAGCAGGGCGATATACTCCTTGGCTTTGGGCACCCGCGGGTCGTTGGGGTAAAGGGTGTTGAAGTCGGAGAAGGCGAGGATGGCCTTGCCAGCGGCGCTCTGATCATACTCCGCCTTGAGGGCCTGCCGTTCGTAGGACTTGCCAGCTTTGTAGAAGGCCTCGGAAGCAATGACCGGGCGGTCAATATAACGGAAGATGGCGATTTCGTACGCCTTGGCGGCCTGCTCCCAAGCCTTTTGCTTGTCGCGCGCGGAACCTATGTTCATCTGCGACTGCGGGCCGACGGGACTGTAAGGGCCGTTATTGACAATCTGCTGGTAGAGGAGAGACGTCTTGTCCATGGACGAGAAGAACGGGATTATTCCCCAAAGCTTGAACCACTGCCCGGCAAGGAATCGGTTGGCGATCTCGAACTCTCGCTGGAGGGCGTTTTCAATGTTCGTGCTGTTCGGGTATTTGTGCAGCAGAACCTCGTAGGCCTTGAAGGCCTTTTCATCGTTCTTTTTGGCTTCGTAGCACTGGCCTACCAGATACTGAGCCGGGGCCGCGTAGTCTGACTGAGGCCATTTTCGGACGGTGTATTTGGCGGCTCTGAGAGCCAGGCTGTAGTCCTGCAAGCCATAGGCGGCTTCGGCGACGGCGATTTGATCCTTGGCGCGGTCTCGTTTCCAAGAGCTTCCGCCCTCCACCGCTTCGTAAGTCCAGCCCTCGCCGGGCTGATACACTAGCGGAGCAGGCGAACTGCGCGGAAAAGCGAAAACGATGGCCGCCAAAGCGAACCACCAGAGTGAAGAACTGCGCGTCATGCGGGAACCTTATCGGCCAAGGTAAATCAAGTCTAGGAAGCGACCGGCTGGCGATCGCGTTGGCACGTTATGACCACCTTAGCTCAACCGCATGGGCATGACGACGTAGAGAAACGGCCCGTTGATCTTGAGCACTCCGGGGCTAAGCTCGTCAATCAACTCGAAGAAAACTTCCTCGTTGGGCAGAGCATTGAGCGGGTCAATCAGATAGCGAGGATTGAAGGCAATGGCCATTTCCTTGCCTTTGTAGTTGATGGCGATGGTTTCGCGGGCTTCGCCGACGTCAGGCGAGTTGGCGGTGATGGCAAGTTGGTTCTTACCAAAGGCCATCTTTACCGAGTTGGCCTTCTCGCTGGTCATGATTTCGGCACGGCGCAGCGCGTGCAGGAACTCCTCGCGCGCCAACGCGATGCGCTCCTGCGCCTCGCCAGGAATGACCTGCCGGTAGTTCGGATAGTTGCCCTCAATCAGCTTGGTGATGACGAGGACGTTGACGCCCTTTTCGTCCTGCAAGGCAAAGGCGGCCTGGTTCTCGGCGTATTTGATCTCGACGTTGCCCTTGTCCTGCATCAAGCGGTTCAACTCATTGACCGCCTTGGACGGAACAATGAACTCGCCGTAACTCTTTTCTTCCACGTCCACTTCCTCGTCCACGAGCGCGAGACGCCGGCCATCGGTAGCCACCATCGTCAGCTTGTGGTCCTTAAGGCTGAAGAAAATGCCGTTCAACACGTAGCGGGTCTCGTCCGTGGACACCGCGAAACTGGTTTTCTTCAGCATGTTGCGGACGGTCTCCTGCGTGAGCATGACCTTCTTGTCCTCCTTGAACTTGGGGAGCGGCGGGAATTCCTCGGCCGCTAGGCCGTTGATCTTGTAGAACGACGGCCCGGAGCGGACGCTGCAGATATGCTTGTCGTCCACTTCCAGCTCTATCTCCGGGTTGCCCAGCTCGCGCACTATACCGAACAGGCGCTTGACCGGCACGGTCGTAGCGCCGGCTTGTTTGACTTGCGCCTCGACACTCGAACACACCGTCACATCCAAATCTGTGGCGGTCAGTTCGAGCCGGGTGCCGTCGGCGCGCAAGAGCACGTTCGACAGGATCGGCAAGGTTGTGCGGTTGCTGACGACGTTCTGTACCGCCTGCAAGCCGTTAATAAGTTGTTCCTTCGTAATGGTCAGGTTCATCGGTTGCTTAATATATGTGTTCTCTGTCCCGGAAAGCTATTCGTATTAAGGGGTGTGAATAAAGCATTAAAAGCAGCATGTCAAGGAATGCCAACGGAAAGACGCTGGTGTGGCCCGCCGATAAAGCTGCGCATCGCCGCCGACAAGTCCTACGTTCCCCGACTTGTTCGCCAAGGGAACAAGCCATTCACACCCCATTCGGGGGTTTTTGGACCAGTTGTGCGCGCCGCAACACCGCCGGCAACACCTGCCCAACGAGCGCAACTTCCTCCTCCGTGGTTTCGCGGCCGAGGGAAAGCCGCACCAGCGAATGCGCCAGCCTCGGTTTCAGACCGAGCGCCGTCACGACATGCGAGGGTTTCAGCGACCCCGCCGAGCACGCCGAACCGCTGGAGGCGCAAATTCCTTCCAAATCCAGCCCCGCCAGCAGGCCAATGCTGTCCGCCCCTTCCACCACGAAAGACAGGGTGTTGGCCAGTCGAACTAGGCGCGACCCGACCACCCGTGCGCCGGGACAAGCTTCCACCGACTTGAGAAGCCGCTCCGTCAGCGGCTGGATCTGTGTTCTAGCAAATACGGGTTCTAGGATAAATCGCTCCAACGCTTCCGTCAGGCCGATGATGATCGCCAGATTCTCCGTCCCGGCCCGGCGCTCGTTTTCGTGACCGCCGCCGAAGATAATCGGATCCGGCTTCAACGGCGAGCGGATAAAAAGCGCCCCCGCTCCCTTCGGCCCGTGAAACTTGTGCGCACAGACGGAAACCAGGTCCGCATTAAAATGGTGGATGTCTGTGAATGGTTCCTTGCCGAACCACTGCGCCGCGTCGGTATGAAAAATTACACCGCGCTCACGGCACAGGGTCCCCAACTCCGCCACCGGCTGAAGTGTGCCGATCTCATTATTTGCCGCCATGACAGACACCAGGATTGTATCCGGCCTTAGTGCCTGCGCCAGGGAAGCCACGCAAACCCGCCCTTCGCCGTCCACAGGCAGGACGGTGACGCTAAAACCCTCCCGCTTGGCCAGATAATCAAAGCAATGTATCGCCGCGTGATGCTCGACGGCGGAGGTGATCAAGTGACGGCCCTTTGACTGGAGCCGCCTAGCCGTGCCGAAGATCGCCAGGTTGTTGCTCTCCGTGCCGCCGCTCGTGAAAACCACTTCGCTCGGCTGGCACCGGAAGACGTTCGCCACGCGGTCGCGGGCTTCGTCCAACAGTGCTCGCGCCCGGCGGCCGACGTGGTGGACGCTGGAAGGGTTTCCGTAAATTTCGCCCAGGAACGGCAGCATAGCCTTCCGAACCGCCGGGTCGAGCGGGGTGGTAGCGTTGTAATCAAAATAAAGAGTGCGCATCAGAAGTAGGGCTGGCGGCGTGCCGCCCCTACGCCCGCAACCTAACAAGATAGGACGCCACCGTCCAAACCGCATCTTCCACTCCCTTGCCACGACTTTTGACTTTTGGACGCGAACTCCGGGCGCTACCTTTGGCCCATGTTCAAACCCACCGACCTCTTCGACTTGTCGCAGACGGAACACGCCACGCTGTTCGACGGCTGCGAATACGCTTGGGACGCGCTCAAGCAGCTCACAGACTACCTCCAAGTCCATCTTAAACCCGCCCTGAACAACCGTTGCGAAGGCGTCGCCTTCATTGGTAAGAATGTGTTCATCGGTGCGGGCACGGTGGTCGAGGACGGCGTGATGATCAAAGGTCCCGCCATCGTTGGCCGCAATTGCCAAATCCGCCACAACGCCTACCTTCGTGAGAACGTCATCATCGGCGACGGCTGCGTGGTGGGCAACTCCTGCGAGTTGAAGCAGGCGGTTCTTTTCAACGGCTGCCAGATGCCGCATTTCAACTACGTCGGCGACTCGATCCTCGGTCACCAGGCGCATCTTGGAGCCGGCGTGATCTTGTCCAACGTGAAATCCCTGCCCGGCAACGTCACCGTCGAGATGAACGGCCAACCCTTCGACACCGGCCTACGCAAGTTGGGCGCGCTGCTAGGCGACCGGGCAGAGATTGGCTGCAACACCGTGCTTAACCCTGGCAGCATCATCGGCCGCGGCGCGGTGGTTTACCCAAGCATCAACTGGCGGGGCAGCCTGCCCGCCAACACCATCGCCAAGAACAAGGCGTCGTCGGAAGTTGTGATGCAGTGGGCGAGGAAAAGCTGAGCGGGAAATCGGGGGCAGAACAGGGATCGAAAATTTGCGGCGGCAGCCATATTCCTGTTTACAGCGATTGCGCACGGTTTAGTATCCGCGTTGCGACACAATTGTTATGAAAAAAATCGAGGCCATCATCAAACCGTTCAAGCTGGAGGACGTCAAAGAAGCCCTTGCCGCCTTGGGCGTGCAAGGCATGACCGTGGTCGAAGTAAAAGGCTTTGGCCGGCAGAAGGGCCACACCGAGATCTACCGCGGCAGCGAGTACACCGTGGACTTCCTGCCTAAGATCAAACTGGAGTTGGTGCTCCCGGACGCCTTGGTGGCGCAGGCCGTGGACGCCATCGTTAAGGGTGCCAAGACCGGCAAGATCGGCGATGGCAAGGTCTTCGTCAGCGCCATCGAGAACGCGGTGCGCATCCGCACTGAAGAAACCGGCGAGCAGGCGGTGTGAACGGTGACGAACTGACCCGCTTGGTTTCCGAATTTTGGGCTGCCGAAGCCGCGCCGAACCCGCGGTTTTACAGGCCAAACTCGAGCGGTGAACAACTCGTGAACAAGAATTAATATATTGTCCTCGTGGACAGCGCCGACTTGGCCTAAAAAGCCTCCCTGCAAATCGCGGCGGCCAACGAAGCGGAACGGTTCTTCGGTGGCCGGTCTTGTTTGGGGCGGTGAATGACTCTCCAAGTTGTTTATGAATAACGATTTGTATCGGTTCCGGAAAACTTTTGAAGCCCGCGTAGCAGAAGGGGATGACTTCCCTGAGATCTGTCTGACGCCGGCCGGTGCGCTCGGCGGATGCCGGGAGCGCCGGGAAAAGAATTAAGTCAGAGGTGAATAAATCACCCGATTCGGCAGTTTCTAAGGCAATGCAAGCTGTGGCGGAAAACATTTGGCAGACGGCGCAGGAGAAACTCCGCGCCATGCTGAGCGCGGACACATTTAACCTGTGGTTTGCCCCGCTCAAGGTGGCGGAGGAGGACGAGGCGAGCCTCACGCTGGAGGTCGCCAACGACTTCTGCGGCGTCTGGCTCAAGGATAACTACATGGGCCTGCTCCAAGATGTCATGACCCATTCGGCCGGGCGGCCCGTACAGGTGAAGTTCAAGGTTGCCCCCGGCGGCGGCGCGAGTTTGGGAACCGACCGTCGCGCGCCAACCGCGCCGACGGCGAAAGTCAGGTCGGCCGAAGCCGCTGCCGAACGGGCTCAGGCTCCCGGCGAAATCGGCTTCAACCCCAAGTACACCTTTGAGACATTCGTGGTCGGCAACAACAACAACTTCTCCCACGCCGCCGCGTTGGCCGTCGCTCAGGCTCCGGGCAAGTCGTACAACCCTCTCTTTCTCTACGGCGGAGTTGGCCTCGGCAAGACCCACCTGCTCCACGCCATCGGCCAGCATGTCGTCGCCAACAAGAAGAATGCCCGCGTCGCTTTCGTCTCCTCCGAGAAGTTCACCAACGAATACATCGAGGCAATCCAGAACAGCCAGATGGCCAAGTTTCGCAAGAAATACCGTCAAACCGACGTGTTGTTGATTGACGACATCCAGTTTCTCGCCGGCAAGGAGCGCATCCAGGAAGAGTTCTTCCACACCTTCAACGCCCTCCACGAAAGCCACAAGCAGATCGTCCTCACTTGCGACCGCCCCGCCAGCGAAATTAAGAACCTCGAAAACCGCCTCATCTCCCGCTTCGAGTGGGGCCTCGTGACGGATCTCCAGCCGCCCGACATCGAGATGCGCCTAGCCATCTTGCAAAAGAAGGCCAAGTCCATGAACGTCCAACTCCCGGACGACATCATGACCTTCCTCGCCACCCGCATCCGCGCCAATATCCGCCGCCTCGAAGGCGCGCTCATCCGCGTGGCCTCCTTTGCCGCGCTCACCGGCAAGAAGCTCTCCGTGGACGCGGTCGAAAACCTGTTGCGCGAAATCCTCCACGAAGAAGGCCGCCTCCAGATCAACATGGATTTCATCCAGAAAAAGGTGGCCGAGCACTTCGACATCCGCCTAGCCGACATGACTAGCAAGCGCCGCCCCGAAAACATCGCCTTCCCGCGCCAGATCGCAATGTATCTCTCTCGCCAGATGACCGAGCATTCGCTCAACACCATCGGCGAAGCCTTTGGCGGACGCGACCACGGCACCGTGTTGCACGCCTGCCGCCTCGTCAAAGACCGCATGGAAGTGGACGCCAACGTCCGCCAAGTCGTCCACTACCTCGAAAAGCAGCTTCAACGCTGAGCCTTCCTGCCCGTGGCCACTGCGCCTGTCATAGAAGTCAGCGGCCTCACCAAGAGTTTTCGCACCTATAAAAAGGAGCCGGGCTTCGCAGGAGCCATCCGCGGCCTCGTCCACCGCACCTACGAGCAGACCATTGCCGTAAACGACGTCAGCTTCCGCATCGAACCCGGCGAACTCGTTGGATTCCTCGGCCCCAACGGCGCCGGCAAAACCACCACGCTCAAGATGCTTTCCGGCCTGCTGCACCCCACCGGCGGCACGGCCAGCGTGCTGGGTTACGTGCCGTGGGAACGCGACGACGGTTACCGCCGCCAGTTTGCGCTTCTGCTCGGCCAGAAAAACCAGCTCTGGTGGGACCTACCCGCGATTGAGTCCCTCTTCCTCAACGCCGAAATCTACGGCGTCTCCCGCGCCGACCTCGACCGCACCGTCGCCGAGATGGGCGAACTGCTCCGCGTAAAGGACAAGTTCAACGTCCCCGTCCGCGAGCTTTCCCTCGGCGAGCGCATGAAGATGGAATTGATCGCCTCGCTGCTCCACCGGCCCAAAGTGCTCTTCCTCGACGAGCCGACCATCGGCATGGACGTCGTCTCGCAGAAGACCGTCCGCGAGTTCCTCCGCGAATACAACACCCGGCAGGCCACCACCATCGTCCTCACCAGCCACTACATGGCGGACATCCAGGCGCTCTGCCACCGCGTCATCATCATTGATAAGGGGAAGATTTTCTTCGACGGCCGCCTGAGCGAAGTCGTGGACCGCTTTGCCGACTTCAAGCTCATCACCATCCAGTGCGAAGGCGCGGCGCAGCGCAGCGCGGAAAGCCTGAGCCGCTACGG
>CAINDV010000295.1 GCA_903847485.1 uncultured Verrucomicrobiota bacterium | reverse complement strand
GTGTGGACCATGATCCGGACGCCACTCTGCGCGCACTTCTGGTAGAAGGCCTGGAAGCGCGGCTCGCTCGGGTCAACCGCCTGTGTGGGTGGATGGATCTTAAGCACCCGCGCCCCTTGGGCGACGCAGTAGGCCAACTCGGCTTCCCAGTCCTTGCGTTGGGGATTGATTGACGGGCAGGGAATGAACCAGTCCGGATAGCGCTGGACGACCCGGAACAGGTGTTCGTTGGGGACGTAGGCGGTTGAGTTGACCCAGTCGGGATAGCCCTGCGCAGTGTAGCGGCAATCCTGCGCCAGGAGCACCACTCGGAAACCGGGGATCACTTTCCGAGCTTCCCCGACCTGAGTAACCAAGGCCTGGATATAAGCCTCATCCAAGTTGCCAGATTTCGGCAAGCCGAGCAGCCGAGTGAGGGCCAAATAGCTTGCATTGGCCTTTTGCGAAGGGGATAAGCCGCAACTCAATTTGTGGCTCGGCGGCCAGCCGGCATCGCCAAACAAGTGCGCGTGACCATCAATCACCACCGCTGGATCTGTGGGTCGGGGTTGGGTGATCCAAAGTCCCGCCGTCGCGAGCAATAACAGAACGACACCCGCCGTCACGCCACGCCGCCAAGTCGCCGCGGTGATCGGTCGTTCCCGCGAACGCAGCCGGCGCCAGGCCAGTATAAAGACAGTAACCTGCAGGGCGAGTCCAGCCAGCGCCGCGACGACGCAGAAACCGGCCATGCCCGACAGGAGCGGGACGCGGCCCCAGAGCGCAGCCACGCCCACAACGCCCAGCGTGGTGGGTAGTCCGATAGTGCCAAGCCACAGCAGACCAATGACGGAGTAGGCCTTGGCCAGGCCGAAGGTCGCGCCTCCGAGCAGCACGCCGCCGATGCCCAGCGTCAGCAGGTTTGTAACCACCGCTGCCAACACTGGCCTCTGCCATCCGACTGCCGCTCTCCGGCTTGGTTGCTGAGTGCTCATATAACTGACAGGAGTATGTTTTTGACGTTCCGCGGTTCAAGGGGGAATTACTTTTGCGTCGGGTGCATTTCGCACGCCAAGTATCTGCCTCCAAGGCCACACTGCAAGGGGTTTTTCAGGGTTTGTTGCCACGCCGAATCGGGAGCCTTGTTTTCCCTGCCGGAAGGCTCGCCGCCGCCGGCTTTCCGGCCCAAAACCGACCGGCGGTGGCCGCACCGAGGCACACCTCCCCGGCAACCTGGCGTCGTCGTCTTACCGGGCGCGGCGGTCAGGCTGATAATCGGTGAGGACGTTTTCGTAGTCGGGCATCGGATCCACGTCGTCGCAGGGTTCGCGGGTCCGCGGCCCATCCGCACCGTTCGGAGGCGAGCGGGCGGGTGGTTTCTGGCTTCCGGCCGGCCGGGAGGAGGGCGTGCGCTGTGCATGGACGAACGCCTGCCGGTGGCAGACCGGTCTGGCACCCAGACCGGACGCGCCCCGCTGGAACCCGATGGGTGACTGAACGGATCACCTCCCGGGTGGGAGGACGGCATCCGAATCAACAACTGAAATGACAGGAACGAATTGCACCTTAGACGCCGCCTGCAACGGCCCGGAAAGACCAAGACAACTGATAAGAAAAGAAAGGCTGGCTGCCGCGCGCAGCTCAACGCCGGAGAAGCTATACAGTTTCTTGAGGGGTCGTGGGCGGTGTGGGGGAAGCGGAGGCTCCAGCGCTCGTTGCGCCAAAAGGTTTCCAGACAGAGGAGGGCTTCGTCGCCGGCGGGGCTCCAGAATTGTCCAGGCCGCTTGAACCGGCACTGGCCTTGCCGACAGGTGGCTTCCACGGGTCCGCTGCCGATGGGTTCGCCCGCCCGCCGCACCGCCCGATAATCCATCCGGTCTTGATGTTCCCGGAAGCAGGCGACTTCGCAGGCGACCGCCTCGGCGGTCGGCCCAGTCGGCAGCCCCGCCAGGGCTTCGTCGAGTTGGCGGATGACTTTGAGCACGGATTGGTTCTTGAGCTGC
>CAINDV010000294.1 GCA_903847485.1 uncultured Verrucomicrobiota bacterium | reverse complement strand
GACCGCCTGTCCCTGGGCCATGCAACTGACGGTATTGCGGGTTGAATGGTGTGCAACGAATGCCGACGTAATCATCATGCCGGCCACCAGCAGGTTTTCTATTTCTGCGGCACACAACGCCCGATACGGGATGCCAAACGAGCCGCCACCGCCACCGATCGGTTTTTCCTGATCCTGGAAGCCGTAGGCCATCACATCGTCGTCGAAGTGTCTGCCGCCCAGCACATCGCTCGTTGAGATGTCGTAATCGCACTTGATCACGCGGCCACGGCGGATGTTCAGGACGGGGCTGGACCGGGCGGCGAACGCCGTCTCGCAGCCGGGCACTTTGCGGATCTTCGCAATCAGTTCTTGCTGAAGCTTTCTCGCCTCCAACTCATACTTGGCCATCTCGTCCCTGTCGGTCACGCTCCACGTTTTCGACGCCCCCCAATCGCCACCCACATCCGCCTTGACGAACATCAGGTAGTTGTCGTGAACGGTTGTGGTCGCCAGCCGCAGGTCGAAATCTTTGTTCCCACCCTTGAAACGAACGATCTTCCCCTCTTTTCCACTGCGCAGCCCTTCAGCGTATTGGATGAGTTGAAGGTTCTTGCAGAGGCTCTCAACATAGACGTTCGCCACCCCCATGCTGTTGCACAGCGGGAAATCGTTCGGTTCCGAATACCCGGCGCCAGCGTGTGCTGCCAGGTCGCCGTATCCGGTACAGTCTATGAATGCGGACGCGAAGAAGGCCTCCCGGCCGGAGCGGCTTTCTGCAATAACACCCTTGATCCGCTTTCCCTCGGTGATGACGCCAGCCAGCAAGGTGTTGAGACACACATAGACACCCGCTTCATGGAGCATGGTGTGAGAGAGCAGCTTGTACAATTCCACGTCAACCGCTAGGCAGACCGAGTCATGCGCATATCCCTTACTCAACTCGGCGTGCCCGGAGGTGCCGCCCATCCGGGTTAGACGTTCTATGATTTCGTGGGGAATGCCTTTGACTAGCTGTGTCTTCTTGGCGCCGGGGTACGGCTTCCAGACATTGAAGAAGCTGTGCAGTGCAGTCCCACCTTCGGTGATAGTCCCGCCGGTATAACCTTTCGACTCGATCAGTACTGTCTTCGCGCCCTGTCGTGCCGCGGCTATCGCAGCCATCACACCGGCGGTTCCGCCGCCCGCTACCACCACATCAAACCGGCGTGCCGGAAGCCGCTTGGCCGGCTCTTCGTAGGAGTCGCCAGCGGGTTCTGGCTTGGCGGGAGCAGGCGCTGCCTTCACCTTATCCTGCTGTTCCTCGGCCATTCCTTCACCTGCGCAGGCTGCGAGGCCCAGTGCCACCGCGCCTTTGAGGAGACTTCGCCTATTCAGGCTGTTCTTTGTCCATTTTGCATTCATCTGTTTCTTCGCGACGATATAGGTTGTTTAGGTTCAGAGGCATGATGCCGGAGATACTCCGCGTTTGCAATCTATGAATCCGCCGTATTTCGCCGCCGGTGGCCGGACCGGAGGGGTGGGATTGCTGGGAAATTGCTTTTCACGGTTGGTGCTCATGAGGGCCTAAGGAGCGGTTCGGAGAGCGGGGGAAACAAATTTGGTTTGATGGCTCATAACTGAACTATCGGGCCAGCCCGATTTCCGCCATCCTGAGCCCTTCGACAAAGAGGTCCATCTGCCCGATGGGATGATACTGTTGGTCGGCCTTCGGATCCTGTTCGTAGCGCACGCAACTG
>CAINDV010000293.1 GCA_903847485.1 uncultured Verrucomicrobiota bacterium | reverse complement strand
TGAGCGGGAAGAAGGATCCGTTCGCCAACATCCTTGAGTTCATTGACCCGGCAAAATACCTCCTGCTGCCGAACACCAGCGGCGCGATGAACGCCGAAGAAGCCATCCGCCTCGCGCGCCTGGCCCACGCCGCCGGCCTGCCCAAGTGGGTGAAGCTCGAAATCCATCCCGACCCGCGCTACCTGCTGCCCGATCCCATCGAGACGCTGGCGGCGGCAGAGGTGCTGGTGCGCGAGGGTTTCATCGTGCTGCCCTACATCAACGCCGATCCGGTCCTGGCCAAGCGGCTCCAGGATGTCGGCGTCGCCACCGTCATGCCGCTGGGAGCGCCCATCGGCTCCAATCGCGGCCTCCAGACACGCGACCAGGTGCGGATCATCATCGAGCAGGCGACGGTGCCGGTGGTGGTTGACGCTGGCCTGGGCGCGCCGAGCCACGCGGCAGAAGCGCTGGAACTGGGCGCGGACGCCGTGCTGATCAACACCGCCATCGCCGTCGCCAACGATCCGAACAAGATGGCGCTGGCGTTCAAGCTGGCGGTGGAAGCCGGACGCGCGGCGTTTGAAGCCGGCCTGCCGGGACACCTCGACACGGCCAGCCCTACCAGCCCGCTGACGAGCTTTTTGGGTTAAATGAAGGGCAGCGCCGCGAGGAGATGATTGCCGTGAAGGCGAAATCCGAAATCCGAATCTCCGAGCTGGGCTTGGCCAGCGCCGTAGGACAGGCGTCGCGCCTGTCTCTAACATCATTCAAGAAACGATTTTCGGAACGGGTCATTTCGCCTTGGAGCGTCCGTCAGCCGGTGAAGCGCTGGAATAAATATGGAGACAGGCCCGACGCCTGTCCTACGCCTTCCGCTTCGCCTCAGCCAGTCTGGGACGAAGTCACCAAACTGGCATTTGTTGCGGCGCTGTCACGGCTCTTTCCCGGCGCTAGGCCCGGCGTTGTTTCGGATTTCGGATTTCGGGCTTCGGACTTCTTTCGGACTTCGGATTTCGGACTTCGGATTTCTTTCGCGCTTCGCACTTCCCCATGACCACCCTCTCCCCCAATCGCGCCCGCCAACTCCTCACCGCCGCCACGCAGCGCCGCGTGCTGGTGCTTGGCGACGTGATGCTCGACCAGTTCATCTGGGGCAGCGTCTCGCGCATTTCGCCGGAAGCGCCGGTGCCGGTGCTGGATTTCCAGCGCGAAAGCTTCATGCCCGGCGGCGCGGCGAACGTCGCCCGCAACCTCGCCGCGCTCGGCGTGCCGACGGAGATTCACGGCGTCGTGGGCCGCGACGCCGCAGCCCGGCAACTGGATTCGCTGCTCAAGGCACAAGGCATTGGCTGCGCCGGCCTGGTCGCAGACGCGCGCCGGCAGACCAGCCTGAAGACGCGCATCGTCGCGCAGCAACAGCAGGTCGTGCGCGTGGACCGCGAGACGCGCGACCATCTGGACACCCGGACGACGCGGCGTTTGCTCGCCCGTCTGGAGCAGGAATTGGCTACCACCGACGCGATCATCGTCGGGGATTACGGCAAAGGCGTCGTCACGCAGCCATTGCTCGACGCGGTGAAAGAACTCTGCCGGACGCGCGGGCTGTGGTTGAGCGTGGACCCGAAACCCGTTCATAAGCTGAATCTCGCGGCGCTCTCGCTCATCACGCCGAATCGCAAGGAAGCCTTCGAACTGGCCGGCCTGGACGACGACACGCGCAACCACGACCCGCTCGCCGACGCCAG
Source organism: uncultured Verrucomicrobiota bacterium (assembly GCA_903847485.1). Taxonomy (GTDB): domain Bacteria; phylum Verrucomicrobiota; class Verrucomicrobiia; order Limisphaerales; family JAJXZI01; genus CAINDV01. The sequence goes on along the minus strand of CAINDV010000293.1, from coordinate 7,869 downwards.
CCTGATGCGCGTCGCCGACAAGCTGCTCGCCGAATTGCGCCCCGCAGTGCTGCTCGTCACGCTCGGCGAACTCGGCATGTTGCTCTGCCAACGCGACCAGCGGCCATTCCACATTCCCACCGTGGCGCAGGAGGTCTTCGACGTTTCCGGCGCAGGCGACACGGTGATCGCCACCTTCACGCTGGCCATCGCGGCCGGCGCGTCGCCGGTCGAGGCGGCGATTCTTTCCAACCACGCCGCCGGCATCGTCGTGGGCAAGATCGGCACAGCGACGGTTGCGCCGGAGGAATTGCTGGCAAGTCTCTCCAAGTAACCGCCTTCGCCCGGCCCCGGCCCAGCTAGAATTCACATGGCGAAAATCACCGTCGAAACCATCCGCGAAATGAAAGCGCGCGGCGAAAAGATCGCCTCGCTGACCGCCTACGATTTCCCGATGGCGCGGCTGCTGGATGAAGCCGGCGTGCCGCTGCTCCTCGTCGGCGATTCGCTTGGCATGGTCGTGCTCGGCTACCCCGACACCACGCATGTGACGATGGCGGACATGGAGCATCACGTCCGCGCCGTGGCCCGCGCCCAGCCCAACGCGCTACTTGCCGCCGACCTGCCGATCCACAGTTACGACACCCCGGAGCAGGCGCTCGACAGCGCTCGCCGGCTCGTGGCTGCCGGCGCGGAAGCGGTGAAGGCCGAAGGCGGGCGCGCGATTGCTGCGCAAGTGCGGGCCATCGTCGGCGCGGGAATTCCTTTCCTGGGCCACCTCGGCATGTTGCCGCAGCACGTGCTGGAAGAAGGCGGCTACAAGATCAAAGGCCGGCGCGAGGAAGAGCATCAAGCTCTGCTCGCCGACGCCGACGCGCTGGTGGCAGCGGGCGCTTTCGCTGTGGTGCTCGAACTGGTGACGCCGCCGGTGGCGAAGGAGTTGACTGCTCGGCTGCCCATTCCCACCATCGGTATCGGCTCCGGGCCGGACTGCGACGGCCAAATCCTGGTGACGCACGATTTGATCGGGCTGTTCCCGTGGTTCACGCCGAAGCACGTCACGCCACTTTTTGCCGCCGGGGCCGGCGTTCGCCAGGCAGCGCAGTTGTGGCGGGAGGCGATGGCGAAACCCGCCGGGGGCGGCGGTGTTTGATGGGAGGCTGAACCGTGAAATCCGAAATCCGAAATCCGAAGTCCGAAAGAAATCCGAAGCTCGAAATCCGAAATCCGAATTCGCCGGATCGGACGCAGTGCGGCGCCAATCCGTTCAGCCGGGCAGTTTCGGATTTCGGATTTCGGGCTTCCTTCGGATTTCGGATTTCGGATTTCGGATTTTCCCGCAGCCTTCTCTGTGCGCTCTCCCTGGCACTGTTGGCTGCGGGTTGCACCAGCAAGACCAACGCGAAGCTGGAGGCGCAGAAAGCTTTCATGGCCGGCCAGCAGCAGGCGTGGGAGCGCTACCAGCAGATGCGGCCGAACGTCGTGCGCATCGTCGGGCCGGTGCAGTTTCCCACGATTGACTGGCACGAGGATCTTACGCTGGCCCAGGCGCTGGTGGCGGCGCGCTACATCCTGGCAGGCGAGCCGAGGCTGGTTCTGGTGACCCGCGGACAGGAGCAGGTGCAGTTTACCGCCCGGCAGTTGCTAAAGGGCCAAGACGTGCCACTGCAGGCCGGTGACGTGGTGGAAGTGCGGCCTTGACCCAGTCGCGAGTGCCGACTTGGGTTGTGGCGAAACCAGCTTGGGACTGTGGGCTACGGCCGCCCTTTCACCGCCCCCGTCGCACCGGCAATTCCACCACCACCTCGCGATAGGTCACCAAGTTCCCCCGCTGTTGCTGGAGGATCAGCCCCAGTTGCACTATTTGCCCAGGCTGCTTGCCCTCCAGCAATCGCGCTGCGGCCACCAGATCCGCGGGCCGCTGCCCGTCCACCGTCGTGACCAACAGCCCCGGGGCCAGCCCTTCGGGCACGTCGGAATCCACGTTGGCGATGACAAATCCGCTCGCCCCGCTCACGCCCAACGACCTCGCCAGTTGCGGCGTCAACTCCTGCAAGGTCAAACCCAGCTTCTTACGAATGAACGCCGCATTGAAGACCTCCGCCAGCGGCACCATCCGCACGGTGAACTTTTGCGGCCGGCCGTCGCGGCGAACCGTCAAGTTCACGTCCGGCCGTTGGCTGTTGGCCAGCAACTCCTCGAAGTTGACGAAGCCCGAGGGCTTCTTGCCGTTGACCTCCATGATATCGTCGCCCACCCGCAACCCCGCCTGGCTGGCGGGGCTTCCAGCGGCCACCTCCAGAATCGTCAGCGCCGGGCCGCCCGCCCGCACCCGCGCGCCGAACCACAGCCGGCGGTTCGAGTTCTCGGGTGTAACCATGGCCGAGAGGGATTCTACCACCTGCTTAACCGGGATGGCGAAACCGATGCCCTGCATCGCCGTCTTGGCCACATTCACACCGATCAACTCGCCGCGGAGATTCACGAGCGGCCCGCCGCTGTTGCCCGGATTGATCGAAGCGTCGGTCTGTAGCCAGTTCGGCACATCGAGTCGCTCGGCGTCGCCCGGCGCGGCGCGGCTCTTCGAACTGAGAATGCCCCGGCTCACCGATCCTCCCAAGGTGAAGGGATTGCCGATGGCCAGCACCGTCTCGCCCAGCAACAGATCGTCGTCCTGCGCAAAGGGGATGGCCGGGAACTTCTCGCCCGGCTTGCCCTGGATTTTCAACAAAGCCAGGTCCGCCCGCAGATCAGTCCCTACGATTACTGCCTCGTAAACGTTCGTCGAATTGGCCGGGTTCACCCAGATTTTGTCCGTGCCGGCCACGACGTGCTCGTTCGACAGCACATAGCCCGTCTCGTCAATGATCACGCCGGAACCGGCGCTGTAGCCCACGCTCTGCGGCGGGCGTTGCCGGTGGTAGGGATTCCAAAACCGCAGCCAGGCATCCTCTTGCGACACCACCTTGGCCGTGGCGATGTTGACTGCGGTGGGCAGCACCCGCTCGACCACCGACACCGTGAGGTCACGCCGCGGATCCGCCTCGGGCGTCACCGGCGCTGCCCCTGTGGTGAGCACGGCCGCCGCCGCCAGACACGCCGCCCCGGCTCGTTGCAACGGAACAATCATGGCTATACCAACAACGAAAACGCTCGTTTGTTCCGCTGGCCTGGCGTGCCGGGGCATTGCCTCGGCTGGGTTGCTGGTGCCTCCGTCGGCGACCGTTCCGCCAGGCGCTCCGCTGGCGAAGGCATCCGGGGCGGTTGCCGAAGCCCTGGCCACCGAGGGCGGCTGCACTAACTCTGCCGATCCGACGTTCGTGTGGCAGCCCCCAAGGACGCACCTTGGTGCATCGGGCGATGCACGTCCCGATTGACGCCCGGCAGGGGTTGTTTAACGTCTCGGCCATGACCCAAGCCAATGCTGCCGACTTGAGCTGCCGGCCCGGCTCCACCGGTTCCAGTTCCGCCCCGCCGCGTGAACGCCCTGGAACCGCCGGCGCTGCCGCTTTGAACTTCCCCTGAGTATGGACTACACAACTCCGGGACAAAAAGCGCGGCAGCGTTTCCGCAAGAATCGCCCCGCCGTGGCGGGGGCATGGTTCCTGGCGGCGCTGGTAGCGGTCGTGATTTTGTGGCCGGTGGGACTGAAGGTGGCCGGTTGGTGCGGCCCGGCCGGCGCGGCTTTCACTCAAGACCACGCGCCCGATCGGCTCACCGACGATTCGTTCCAACCACCCAGCGCCCGGCACTGGTTCGGAACCGATGTTCACGGACGTGACGTATTCTCCCGCGTGCTCTATGGCGCGCAAGTCTCGCTGCTGGTCGGCGTGGTGGGCGCGGGCGTGAGTCTTGTGCTGGGGGTGCTGTGGGGCGCGGTGGCGGGCTACGCCGGCGGTCGCGCCGACAGCGCCATGATGCGCTTCGTGGACATCCTCTATTCGCTGCCCTCGATCATCTTCGTCATCGTGCTCATCACCACGCTGGAAGGGCTGTTCAAGAACTGGCTGGCAGCGTCCGCCTCACCGGAAGTGGCGAAGCTGGCGCGCTTGCTCCTGCTCTTCGTAGGGCTGGGCGCGGTGTCCTGGCTGACGATGGCGCGGATCGTCCGCGGGCAGGTGCTGTCGCTGCGGCAACGGGCTTTCGTGGAAGCCAGCCGCGTGCTGGGCGCCGGGCCGGTGCGGATTCTGTGGCGGCACATCATCCCGAATGTGCTGGGCGTGGTGATCGTGTATGTCACGCTCACCGTGCCGGCGATCATCCTCTACGAATCGTTCCTGAGTTACCTGGGCCTGGGCATCCAGCCGCCGATGGCGAGCTGGGGTTCCCTCATCGCCGAGGGGGCCGACCAAATCAACCCCCTCCGCATCTACTGGTGGCTGATCGTCTTCCCCGGCGGCGTGCTGGTAACGACGCTGCTGGCCTTCAACTTCCTCGGCGACGGCCTCCGCGATGCGTGGGACGTGCGGGGGCAAGGGTGAAGGATGAAATCTCAAATCTAAGAACCGAAGTTTTCTCCGTTCCTGCCCGTCCCTCTCCCCATCCGATGGGGCACTGCCGTTTAGTTAAGGCGAGCGCCGTTCAGTGCCAGCTCCGTAGGAGCGCCATGTTTATAGCCACGGCCAGTCAAGAAAGCCCCCAGCCCCGTAAGGGCGGAATGCGTTCTGTCGCCCCACAATGACATTCCGCCCCTACGGGGCTGGGGGCTTTCTTGACTGGCCGTGGCTATAAACATGGCGCTCCTACGGAGCTGGCACTGAACGGCGCTCGCCTTAACTAAACGGCAGTGATCCGATGGGGAGGGGGTGGCCGAAGGCCGGGTGAGGGGTAGGCCCGCCACTCTACCGATTGTCACTGCTAATTGGTATTACGGCATCCGCACCCGGTAGAAGCGGGCGGCGTTGGTCGCGTTGCTGTCCTGCACCGCGATGACTCCGCCGGTGCTGGTCCGGCTTTGAAGCGTCTGCCAAACCATCGGCGGCGTCAGGTTCGTCGCATACTCCACCACGTAGTACACCCCGGCCTGGCTGCCAAAGGTAAGTTGGTAATTGTTGCTGCTCATCCCACCCGCCGCCAGCACCGGCAACTCCAGCGGCACGACATGAACCAGCAGATTCGTGGACACCCCGGCGGGATGGTCCAGGTTGAAGGCCGTGAACGTCACCGTGTAGTCACCCGTGTTGGTCCACGCATGCGCTGCCAGGTAACTGACGTTGGTAACGGCCGGCCCGTCGCCAAACGCCCATTCCAGCCGCGAAGCCCGGCCGGTGATCCATCCCGTCAACCCCAGCGCGCGGTTGGCCACCACCTCGGTTTGTGCTGCTGCGATGGCCACCGACAACGGCCCGGTAAGCCCCGCTTCCCAAACCTCGTCGCAGCCCATGGAAGGCGGATTCGCCCAGGATTCTCCGTCAATGTCCACGCTGCTGGCGTAGAACGCGTTACCCTTAGTTCGACAGGGCGAAGTGACGGCGATATGCGTGCCATCCACCAATTGCGGGTCCGTGGCGATGCTACCACTCCAAGGCCCCAACGGCGACGCACAGGTGTAATACAGCACGCCGGAATAGTAGTTTGAGGAGCTACCCAAATTGCCCCATGCAATGCAGTTGTTGAGCCTGCTGCTATAGGAACCGCCGCCAGACGGAGCCGAGTTGCCTGTCAGGGTGCAGTTGTTGAGCGTGCCGAAATCGGAACCGCCGCCAGCGGAGGAAGCCGAGTTGCCCGTCAGGGCGCAGTTGTTGAGAATACCGTACCTGGAACCGCCGCCAGACGGAGCCGAGTTGCCCGTCAGGGTGCAGTTGTTGAGCGTGCCGAAATCGGGAGAGCCGCCAAAGAAACCGCCGCCAGAGCCGAAAGCCGAGTTGCCCCTCAGAGTGCAGTTGTTGAGCGTGCCATGAGCGGAACCGCCGCCTAATGAAGCGGAGTTACCTGTCAGGGTGCAGTTGTTGAGCATGCCGTAATAGGAACCGCCGCCAGAGCCGAAAGCCGAGTTGCCCGCCAGGATGCAGTTGGCCACCACCGCGTTGGTGGACGCGCACCACACCCCGCCGCCCCGTGGCGCACTAGCCGAGCCTGTCCTGCGCGTCGCGCCGCCCCGCAGCGTGAACTCGCTCAACACCGCCCCGTTCGCCACCCACGCGCACCGCACCGCCCCCGGCCCATTGGTGCGCTGCGCGTCCCATTGTCCCTGGATGATAGTTTCTTGCGGCCCGTTCACGCTTCCCACCATCACCGGTTTGTTTAGAGCGACCCGGTTGGTCAAGTCCCCGGCCATTACCTTGCCGCCGGTGGCATAGAGGCCGTTGGTCACCCAGATCACCTCGCCATCGGCCGCCGCGTCAATGGCGTCCTGAATCGTCGCTGCGGCCGTCGCCCAATTTGTGTAGGGAACAACGGGGGCGGTCGCCATGGCGTCCACACAATGGACCACCACCCGCGCCACCGGGCTGGTGGCCATCCCAAACGCATTGCTCACGACCACCTGGTAGGCTCCCGCGTCGTCCAGACCAAACCCGCGCAGCAGCAGGTCCGTGGTGTGCGCGCCGCCGTAGTGCGCCCCGTCCTCGATCGCCACGCCGTCCTTGGTCCACCAGCAGTCAAAAGGGCCCTGACCTGCCACCGCCGCCGCTAGCAGGGCCTGGCCCGCAGGCGGCGCCGACTGCCATCGAGGCGGCATCGTTATCGCCGGCTGTGGCCGCCACTGGTCGCAACCCATGGAGGGCTGGTTGGCCCACGGCTGGCCGTCAGTGTCCGTGCCGCTGGCGTACAACGCGTTGCCGTTGGTCCGGCAGGGTGACGTGCTGGCGATATGCACGCCATCAGCCAGCAACTTTGGGTTTGCGGCCATGTTACCAGACCCGGATGGTGGCGACGACGCGCAGGAGTAGCGCAGTGTGCCGGAAACAGCGTCCCAACCGGAGCTAGCCCAGTTGCTCCAGATAATGCAGTTGCTGAGCGTGCCGCCATTGGAACCGCCGCCAGAGTCGAAAGCCGAGTTGCCCGTCAGGGTGCAGTTGTTGAGCGTGCCTTGAGAGGAACCGCCGCCATAGGTAGCCAAATTGCCCGTCAGAGCGCAGTTCTTGAGCATGCCGCCACTGGAACCGCCGCCAGCGTAAGCCGAGTTGCCCGTTAGCATGCAGTTGTTGAGCGTGCCGCCATAAGAACCGCCGCCATCGGAGAAAGCCGAGTTGCCTGAAATGACACAGTTGACCACCGCCGTGTTGGTGGACGCGCACCACACCCCGCCGCCGCTTCGTAGCGTAAAACTGTCACCTGCCGAGCACGTCGCGCCGCCGCGCAGGGTGAACCCGCTCAACGCCGCCCCATTCGTCAGCCACACACACCGCACCGCCCCCGGGCCAGTCCCGTCGGTGCTCCCTACGTCCCACTGTCCCTGGATGACCGTCTCTTGTGGCCCGTTCACGCTCTGCACCGTCACCGCCTTGTCCAGAGCGACCCGGTTAGTCAAGTCCCCGGCCATGACTTTGCCGCCGGTGGCATAGACGCCGTTGGTCACCCAGATCACGTCCCCAACGGCCGCCGCGTCAATGGCGTCCTGGATGTTTGTCGCGGCGGCGGCCCAATCGGTGAACGGCGGCGCATGGCCGCCTTGGAGCGACACATACCGGTCCACCGCGTTGGCGGTCGCACACAGGGCCAAGAGCGCCAGGCAGGCTGGCAGCTTAAGCAAACCGAAAGTCTTGCGAGAATGATTTTTCATAAGGTCATCGGTGTCTGGCGTAGCATGTCAATTGAGCTAAGAGCGTGTATGAAAACGCCTGTCGTGGTAGGGCGAGGCTCCTGCCGAGCCTCACCGAAAGCGGCAATGATCCTACCGGACGGCTCGGCAGAAGCCTCGCCCTACCACGACAGGCGTTTTCATACACG
>CAINDV010000292.1 GCA_903847485.1 uncultured Verrucomicrobiota bacterium | reverse complement strand
CGGTCGCCGGTGTAGAGATAGTAGTCGTAGAAGAAATGCGCCGCCCAACCGGCGCCGCCCACCCAGAAGCCCCCGGCGAAGTTCGGCGCCAGGGCATTGTTGAATCCGTGCGTCGAACTGCGGGAAGGCAGCACGATGCCGCGCGCGCCGAACAGGTGCTTGGCGTTGATCTCCAGCCAGGGGGCGATGGACTCGATGTAAGTCGTGTAGGCCAGCATGAGCTCAGGCATGTTGCCCATCAGGTTGGCGGCGATGGCGGACGGGACGTTGCCGTTGTGCGTGTAATCGCTCGCCCAGCCGGGGACGTAAGTGCCACCCCAGACGCCCTGCAGGTTCGGCGGCAGTTTGCCGGTGCAAGAGATGATGTTGTAACGTGCGGCGTCAAACTCCTTTTCGATCAGGGCGCGGTTCGGCTTTTCGTAAGTGGATTCGGCGATCAACTCCTCAGTCGTGCGGCGATGGTCGGCGCCGCCTCCGAGGTCGAGGCGCATCCGGTTGAACAAATCACCGTGGAGTTTGGCGTGGCGCTGGAGCAATTGACCGTAGTCGTCAGGCAGCTTCGCGAGCGCAGCCTCTATGTCCTTCATCTCCGGTTTGTCCGGGTCATAGATCGGACGCAGGTCAACGAAGATCAGGACGCGGTCGGCGCCTTTGATCGTAAGCGTGCCGTTGGTTCCCGCTTCAGTTGTTCCGCCCGGGGCGATCACTCGCGCAAAACCTTCCAGCACATGGATGCTTCCCGGGTAAGCCTTGAGATAACGGTTCGAGTAAGTCAGCGAGGAACTGCCGGCCGTGCTTTTGATGTCACCCACGTGCTCTTGGAACATCTGGTCGGAGCGCTTCGCAATGTCGCTGTCGTCATTGAATTGATCGCTCGGTTCCCGCGGCTCCAGGGCGAGCCGGCAGTCGAGACTCCCGGGTTTTGGGCCGGTGATGACCAGCACCGCCACGCCGTCCGCGCGCGAAACGAACATCCGGCGCTCGAAGGCGCCCCGGTCGTCCGACCAGCGGACGGCGGTCTCGCCGGTTTGGAAATCAACCGAGCGGCTGTAGTCGCGCACCTCGCCCTGATTGGTGCTGCGAATGGTGAGGTCAAAGGCCGGCACGAAAAAGTCCGGATACAGGAAGCTGCTCTGCCCCGACAGGTTGAACTGAAGTTCCGTGGCCTGCCGATACAGCCCGCGCTCGATCAACCTCCGAATCTCGAACAACCTCGCCGACTGATCGGGCGGCATCACGGGCGCGCCCATCGGCATGAACAGGCGCTCGTGGGTGAAGATGATGCGCTCGTTCGTCGGCCGGCTGAGGGCGTTGGCGCCGATGGTACCGTTGCCGCAGATCAATCCCTCCTCCCAGATTTTCGCGGGTTGGGAACTGACGAATCCGCGCGCCGGCACCGGCAACGGCGCGGAACCAGCCGGATGACTTGTCGTGAGGAGGATACTCATGGCGCAGACGCTTTGGTTTATGACTTCGAGGAGGTGCTTTGTTCTCATAGTAATTTCATTGGTTTCGTTGTGAACGCGGAGACGATGGCTGGACGGGCAGCGACGAACTTTCCGTCCCGGGGTAAAGCAGAACCTCTTCGCCCCGTTTGAGGTGGATCTGGTATGTGCCGGGCGAGAGTTCTTGCAGCTTGAAGGCATGGTCGCCCAGCAGTCGGATTTCACCAGGCAAGTTTGGCCGCACGCGGCAGGGTTCGCCAGCCAGGCTTTTGATGCGCACCCACTCGGTCTTACCCGCACTGCGTTTGGCCGAAACGAGGAAGGCCCCCTCGGCGCGCAGGTCATGAAACTCGAGGTCCT
>CAINDV010000291.1 GCA_903847485.1 uncultured Verrucomicrobiota bacterium | reverse complement strand
GCTCTGCGTTTTTCGCGTCTCGGCGGTTGACTCGGCTTTGGCTTCTGGTTGCGGCTTCACCGCGCCATGTCTCTGCGGTTCATTGGAGGGTCTTACTGCTGCATGGTTACGGCTTAGTCAGAGCGCCCACTCTTGGGTAGGGGAAGGGATTGAAGATAGAGACAGGCGCGACGCCTGTCCTACGCCGGGCCGCCGGGTCAGGGGACCCGGCCTACAGTAACGGCGCAGCTTGTAGGCCGGGTGCCCTCACCCGGCGGGGGTTGACCGGGCCATAGTGAGAATTGCGGGTTCCCATCGGTGGTGGTCGCACCAACAAACTGCTTGCCTGCCGCCGGTTTCCCGGTTCCAATGGCGGCCGATGAAACGAACCATACCAAGCCTCGCCGATGTAGGCCAAACCGGCGTTTGTGGCAAGGCCGGTCTGGCCGCCTCGCCCACCGTGCGAAGAGTCAGTGACACCGCTTTGTTTGGCCTCGCCGAACTGAGCGATAGGTACCTCTCTATCCAGGGCAGAAAGCTTACCCAAGGTGCCGCGGGTGGGGCAGCCGCACGCCGGGGCATGACTGCCATTCTGGCTTGGGCCACAATCGGATTGGCGTCTGGCTGGGCGCAGGCTCAGCCGCTCACTATCGAGAACGCCGCCCTGGCCGTGAAGTTCGACGCGGGGCGCTTTTCGTTGACCACTAAGCCGACGCAGCGCGTGTTCGTCAAGGACGGACAGTTAAGCGCTCCCGGCGGGACGGCGAAAGTCGTGCCGGTGACGGATAAAACCTTCGGCCCCGGCCAGTCCATCGAGGTAGCTTACGCCGAGGGCCATCGGGACACGATCACGCTGTTCCCGGACCTGCCCTTTGCGCTGTTTCGCTCCAGTATTCACAACCGCGGCAGTGAGGCCACAGTGACAAAGTCTGTGCGCCCCTTCTCCGCCGTGGTGGACCTCGGCCGGCCAGCGGCGGAACTCACCACGCTCGGGACCGGCGGGTTGCTCGCGCCGGATAAGAATCCCGGCAGCTATGTCTGGCTGGCAGTGGCGGAACCGCAGAGTCGGCGCGGCGTCGTCTGTGGCTGGCTGACGCACGATCGCGGCAGCGGAGTGATGTTCAGCAAAGTCGAGAACGAACAAGTGCGCGTGGCGGGACAGATTGATTATGGCCGGTTGCGCGCGGCACCCGGCAAGACAGTGGAGTTAGAGACGCTGGCGGTCGGCGGTTTTGACGACGCCCGCCTCGGTCTGGAGGCGTGGGCCGACGCGGTGGCGAAGGTTTACGACATCAAGCTGCGCCCGCAGCCGACCGGTTATTGCACGTGGTACTCCCAGCCGCACGGCGGGGCCTCCGACCAGACGTACCTCGCGGAGTTGTCGGCGTTTGCCGCAACGAATCTCGCGCCCTTCGGCTTCTCGGTGGTGCAGATTGACGACCGGTGGCAGGCTGGCATTTCCTCGAATGGTCCCAAGCGCAACTTTACCACTCACGCTCCGAATGGTCCTTATCCCGACGGCATGAAGGCTATCTCCGACAAGATCAAGTCCGACGCGTTGGTGCCGGGCATCTGGTTCATGCCGTTTGCCGGCACTTGGTACGACCCCTGGTTCAAAGATCACCAGGATTGGTTCGTGAAACACGCCGACGGCCGGCCCTTCGAGACTCCATGGGGTGGCACTTGTCTCGACATGACGCACCCCGGGGCGCGGGAGTACCTGCGGGACGAAGTGCGCCGCCTGGCCCACGAATGGGGCTTCCAATACTTCAAGATGGATGGCCTCTCGACCGGCGTCGGTGTCCGCCCGCAGTACGTGAACACCGGTTACCGGGACGACGGTTTGGGCGAAAGTGTCCTTTCCAATCCCGACAAATCCAACGTCGAAGCCTACCGCGACGGCTTGAAGCTGGTGCGCGAGGCGGCGGGCAACGACATCTTCTTCCTCGGCTGCTGCGCGCCGCAAAACATGCGCTCCTACGGCGGGGCGATGGGGTTGGTGGACGCGATGCGCATCGGCCCGGACAACGGCGCGGATTGGGGAGGCTTGCAGGCCGGCCCGACGTTCGGCTCGCGCCATTACTTCCTCCATGGCCGCGTCTGGTACAACGATCCCGATCCCGTCTATGTCCGCCCCAGCGTGCCGCTCAGCCAGGCGCAGTTGATCTGCTCGTGGGTCGCGCTTAGCGGCCAGCTTAACCTTAGCAGCGAATGGCTCCCAGCCATGCCGCCGGAACGACTGGACATCCTCAAGCGCACTATGACTGGCCACGGGTTACGGCCGCGACCGGTGGATTTGTTCGAGAGCCAGCTTCCGCGTCTCTGGCTGCTGACCGACGCGCGGCAAGCCCCGCGCCGGGACGTGGTCGGCCTGTTTAACTGGAGCGATCAGGAAGAAACCTTCGATTGTCCGCTGAAAAGAATCGGCCTGGCGGGCGACACGGAATACGTCGCGTTCGACTTCTGGCAAAACGCGTTGCTGGCACCAGTGAAAGAACGCTTGCACCTCACCGTTCCGGCGCGGTCCTGTCGCATCCTCGCAGTGCGCCAGCGATTGGATCACCCGCAACTGCTCAGCACGTCGCGCCACGTCACTCAAGGCATCGTGGATGTTTTGGAGGAACAGTGGACCCCGCAGCCGCGCACACTGAGCGGCCGAAGCAAGATCGTCGTCGGTGACCCTTGTGAAATGCGCATCGTCTTGCCAGTGGGGAGCGGGGCGGTGGATGTGCTGGGGGCAAGCGTTTCGCCCGTGGACGCGGCTGCCGGGGTGAAAATCACCTCCCAGCACGGCCCCGGTTTGGCGCGGGTGACAATCACTTCGCCCGTCAGCCGCGCAGTGGCTTGGACGGTGAACTTCAGCGCGTCCAAGGTGAAGTAAGCACGCCAGGAGTTGACTTACTACGAACGTCATTAACACAGCAGTTCTCAGTTTGACTTGGAGTGCGGACAAGCTTGTCCGCGCTTCAAGCCAAACTGAGAACTGCTGTCATTAACAGGTTGGTTAAGAGGTTAATAGGTTAAATGGGTTAGCTGGTGAGGCTCTTTCCAAGCTCCCATTCCTGTAGAGCGAGGCTCCTGCCGAGCTGTGGCGTAGTGGGGCAGCCGCCCCGGCGGCCTTAGAGCGTGTATGAAAATGCCTGGCGTGGTAGGGCGAGGCTACTGCCGAGCTGTCCGGTAGG
>CAINDV010000290.1 GCA_903847485.1 uncultured Verrucomicrobiota bacterium | reverse complement strand
TGAGACCTTCCACGCGCTCAAGAGCGTCCTCAAGAAGCGCGGCCTCAGCACCGCCGTCGGCGACGAAGGCGGTTTCGCCCCGAAGCTCGACAGCGTGGAAGACGCCATCGAGTCCATTCTCCAGGCCATCAAGGACGCGGGCTACAAGGCCGGCAAGGACATCTACCTCGCCCTCGACGTGGCCAGCTCCGAGTTCGTGGACAAGGACAAGACCGGCAAGCTCACCGGCACCTACACCTTCAAGAAGAGCACCGGCAAGACCATCACGGGCGACCAACTCGTGGATTTCTATGCCGAACTCTGCGGCAAGTATCCCATCGTCTCCATCGAAGACGGCTGCGCTGAGGGCGACTGGGTCACCTGGAAGAAACTCACCGACAAACTCGGCAACAAGATCCAACTCGTCGGCGACGACCTGTTCGTCACCAACGTGAAGTTCCTCAAGAAGGGCATCGAGACCGGCACCGCCAATTCGATCCTCGTCAAAGTGAACCAGATCGGCTCCCTCACCGAGACGCTCGACGCCGTGCAACTCGCGCAGTTCAACAAATACACCGCCGTCCTCAGCCACCGCTCCGGCGAGACCGAGGATGCCACCATCGCGGACATCGCCGTGGCCACGAACTGCGGCCAGATCAAGACTGGCTCCCTCAGCCGCTCCGATCGTCTGGCGAAGTACAACCAGCTTCTCCGCATCGAGCAATTGCTCGGCAAGAACGCGGTTTACGCCGGCACCACCGCGCTGCCGAAGGGGCGGTGAGCTTGCTCTAATTCAAAGCCGGCGCTAAATTCCGGCCATGGGATTCAAAGACCAGTTGATGCCTGATATGGGTGAGGTCAAAGTCCAAGTGAAACTGACGAGTATGCGCGATGCGGACGACGCGGAAGACGGCAAACTCGACCCGTCAGCGGTGCGCACCTTGACGGCGACTGGGATGGTGGACACCGGGGCCGTGCGCTCGGTCCTGCCGCCGCTGGTCGCCCAGCGTCTCGGACTCAAGACCCGACGCCAACAGGTCGTCGAGTATGCGGACGGACGGAAGGAGGCCGTCGGCGTGGTGCGGGGTGTGATCTTCGAAATCATGGGGCGTGAGGTCCAGGAGGAGGCTTACGTGCTGGGCGATGAAGTCCTGATCGGACAGACCGTGCTCGAAGTCATGGACCTGTTGGTGGATTGCAAGCGGCATTGTCTCGTTCCCAATCCGGCTCATCCAGATCAGCCCGTCAACAAACTGAAATAGTTCAGCGACGAACTGCGGCCAGATCAAGACCGGCTCCCTAAGTCGCTCCGATCGGCTGGCGAAGTATAACCAACTCCTGCGCATCGAACAGTTGCTCGGCAAGAACGCGGTGTACGCCGGCACAAGCGCTTTGCTGAAGGGGCGGTGACGAACCTGCTGCCGGCGTCGCTTTGGCCGAGCAGCCTTGCGACGTTCACCGATGGAATACGAGCTTGAGATCAAAGACGAAGCCAAGGCGGCGCTCCGGGCTTTGCCGGAGGACATTCGCCGCTAGGTGGGCTTCCGGCTCCATCTCCTGCAGCAGGACTTGGGCGGCGACGTGAAGAAACTGCGTGGCAGCCGGAACGAATATCGTCTGCGCGTCGGCGATCATCGCGTCCTTTTTGAACTCGTCGGGCGACGCATCATCGTCTATACACCCGGTCCACGAAAAGACATCTGCTTCAATGAGCACCACCATCGCCAAACGCAAGCACCGCCCGGCGGGGCTTCCCGACTTGGACCGCCAGATGGCGCAGGCCAAAACCGTGCTGCGTCAACTGCGCGACACCTTGGAGGACTTAGACGACCGCCGCGAACTGGCCCGCGCCAAGCAGCGCAACGCCGGCAAGCCCGGCACGGACTGGGAAACCGTGCGCCAGGAACTCGGCTTTCAGTTTTGAGGTGAAAGCGATTGGTAGCGGGGAAACGACTCGACCACGCTATGAAATCCTACCGAACCCGGCTGCCAGGCGCAGCTCTACGCAGTACGCTTTACCGACGTGCGCCGCGTCAATCTCGACCGTTTTCCCTGCGGGCTTTTCTACGTCATCCGCCCGCCGGAAATCTGGCTGCCCGCCGTCCTCCACGCCAGCAGCGACACCCAAACCACCCTCGCCGAGCGGCGGGCTGCGCGCCGCGTGCTTTCGGACTTGGCCGCTGCGGAAGAGGACGTGCAACTCTGCAACCAGGTCGCCACCGAAGCCGCGATGATGTTCGACCGCATGGAGGAGGAAATGGGCCGGATTCATGCAGAAAATCGGCCTTGAATCCTGAATTCCCAAGTGTAGCATTTGCCGTATGAGCAAAGCCGCCACCATCAGCAACCAGGAAGCGCACTACCAGGCGCTGGCCCAAGGCTATCTCGCGGAGACGCAGCGCATTCTCCGGCAACTCGCCGCCGAGCGTCGCCGCGCGGAGCGCCGTCGTTCCGCGCGCCCCAGCATTATCACCGAGGTCAAAGCCATTCTCCAAGGGGCGTAGTCATGTGGCGCACACTGGCCGACTGGCTGCTCGCGGTGCTGAACATGACCCGCGAATTGGAGGAAAATCGCGCCACCATCCGGCGCTTGGAAACCCGGCTCCGCGACCTGGAAGAAGCCATCAAACTGCTTGCCCAAGAACAACGCCATGCTCGCGAACTCGAAGCTGCCGAGCGGGAGAAACTCCTCCTGCTGCTGGAGCGAGGCACGCCCAAGCTGAAGGAGTTGCCCCCGCCGCGCGGACGGAAAGGTGCGTAGCATCAAGAGGTATGGCCTGGCCACACAAACTCAAGACGGCCTGCCCGTCGCCCCGCTGCTGGCCGGCGACACCGCCAAAGTCTTGGCGGCATTGTCGGAACACGAACCGCCTCAAGCCAGTGTCAAAAGTGAGGATTGACCACTTCATACCCCTGATTCTTGCAGTCGCGGAGCGACCCGCGACGGTAGCCGTGGGCTTCAGCCCACGGGGTGGGATGGACACGGGTTGCGCCGCGGAGCGGCGCCTGAAAGCAAGCAAAGCTCTGCGGCTCAAGCGTCGCTCCGCGACGCAGGTCAGCCTTGGCCCTGGTCCGTGGACTGAAGTCCACGGCTACCGTCAGTCGGTCGCTCCGCGACTGCCACAAACTGAGATGCATCCCAGCGTGTGCCTTTCCGGAAAAAGCTTGAGCGGCAGCGCCACGAAGAACTAGCTTCGTCCCGTGACTGCAATTGAAGCACCGAAACGGGCTGACTGCGGGTCGCAGGGTGAGCAGTTTGCCGAGCACGCCGTCCACGGGCCGGGCGGAACGCTGACCAGCGCGGCGGTGCCGGGCTTCACGGCAGAACTGGACCGCATCTTTGCAGCCTGACCTGATTATGACCCTGACCGTTGAAAACGAATCCGCCGCCGACGGCCTGCTCCACAGCCGCGTCTTCCCCGGCCTCCGCCTGCACGTCGCCTCGCTGCTGGGCGCGACACCGCCAAAGTGCTGGCGGAATTTTAATACGAAGCGTCTGAAATCAGTGTCAGAAGTTAGAACTGCCCCCTTTCGTCTCCAGACATTTACACAAAATCGAGCGCGTTGGGTTCCAGCACCTTTGAGCCGCGCCAACATTCAACAAATCTAACAGACCATGAAGAAGGAACACGCCGGACTATCCGCCTTGGCGCTCGCCAGTCT
Source organism: uncultured Verrucomicrobiota bacterium (assembly GCA_903847485.1). GTDB lineage: Bacteria > Verrucomicrobiota > Verrucomicrobiia > Limisphaerales > JAJXZI01 > CAINDV01. Next base: position 4,891 of record CAINDV010000290.1, on the reverse strand, counting down.
CATCCTCTCAGGATGCACGACTGGGAACCTCAAGACTCTGGACGCCACCTCCTCAAACGAGGGTATTGCCGTCGCCAGGATTCACTGCACTTACGACGGCAAAGATGCCACCAAGGGTTGCAACATTGTTTTTGACCCGCTTCCATTTTTCGGCGTTCCGAAGTACCAGTATGTTCCTGACGCAAATGGTTATGTTTTTGCGAAACTCCCGCTTGGTGTGAACTCGATTAGAGCGATCGTTGTCAGTTCTGGGCTAGCCAAACATGATTTTGATTCCGGAGAGCTCACTTGTCATATCAAGGGAGGAGGCGTCATCAACTATCTTGGCGAAATCTACATTGACTGGCAGAAGGTGAGTGTTTCCACCTCAAGCACGGTTGAAACAATCGGTTTTTCTGCTCGCAACACTTTCACTGTGGTTTCCTTCAACTGGACTGAAGGTGGCGGCAAGATCGGCGTCTGGGTTGATTCTAATGAGTCAGCAGCAAAGGACGCTTTCCAGGTGAGGTTCAATGAACAACGGCAACTCACGCCATCGCTCTTAGTCGCCAGGAGCCAAAAGTAAAGTGGGCAGCAACGGAATCCTCACCCTCTGAAAAACCACCCGCGCCGGATCGCTTTGAAAGTCTCCCCTCTTCTGACCTCGCTGCTCCCCACGATTTAATTCCGCTAGAAATGAATACTAACCAGAAACAACTTTCCGTCTCCTCGCGGAGCGTCAGAAGCAACATCCTACCAGTAGACGTCATTCGTCGTGCGTGCTTGCCTATAGTGGTGGCTGTTCTGCAGTTCGGCTTTTCCGGTTGCCAGACTGATCCAAGCCTGAAGGATCCGAATATTCGTGCGGTGCTCTCGATGACGGACCAATCCCAACTTGCGGCGATTGCGATGGATGCAAACAACAAGGCCCACTATGCCGCAATCACAAGACTTACGGACCAGCACTTACTGGCTCAGGTTGCGGAGTCGCCTCTCTCTCCTAATATGTCCCGTATTCGAGCAGTGGAGAAGATTGACGATCAGGCCGTTCTCGCCCGCGTCGCGACGAGCGACAGTTACTCCTTAGTGCGGCAGCGCGCAATCGAGCGGCTTACGGACCAGCAAACACTGGCTGACATCGCCATTCGCGAGTCCGGTATTGTGAACGTCAGCAACGGTTCGAATTCTGGGCCGGGTTACGATTCCCCTCGCAATCTTGCATGCGATGCTGTCTCGCGCCTCACTAACCAAACCTTGCTTGCCCGGGTCGCGATCGAGACCCCGAGGAAGGACGCTAAGCAATGGGTTCGGGCTACTAGTAGCCTTACCGGTTTGGGTGGGCAGATGGACGCGATAATGGCTGGATCTGGCAGTGCGGCAATCGTTACGGCTGACGGGCGCGTGATCTCAAACGAACCTCAATGGAAGAACATCGTGGTATCAGGCTTTGCGGCCAACGAAGCGGCGGTGGCAAAGCTCACCGACGCTGACCTCCTCCGAAAGGTGATGACTGAGTGTGCAGATCCGAGCGTTCGCGCCTGTGCCGAACGTCGGCTTTCCCAGCTCTCAGCATTGAAGAAGCCGGAATGAGGCGCGCCAATTTCTGAAGAGTAAAGGGGGCGGGTCTGGGGCGGGCCTCACTGTTGAAACTCCAGCATGAAGGGGCAGTTCTCGCTATTGACACAATCGCCGAAGCAGCCAGTCGTTAGAGTTCCGCAATGCCTGATAACCTCCAAGAGCAAGCCAGAGTGGACCGCCGCGCCTTTGCCGTCACGTCATTCGCGGAGGCGGAGCGCGCCGATCGGGCCTATTGGCGCTCGCGGACCCCGGACAAACGCCTGGAAGCCTTGGAACTCTGCCGCCAAATCGCCTATGGCTACGATCCGACTACCCGCGGACTTTCGCGACTTTTTGGAGTTGCTGAATTCCCACCGCGTTGACTACATCCTCGTCGGCGGCTATGCCGTCTGCTACCACGGCTACTACCGCAACACCGGGGACATGGACTTCTGGATAGCCGTCGGTCCTGAGAACGCCGCCCGGATGGTGGCCGTCATCCGGGAGTTCGGGTTCGCCACGCCGGAACTGGGGGAGCATCTCTTCCTGGAAAAAGGCAGGATCATTCGCATGGGCGTCGAGCCGTTGCGGATCGAAATTCTGACGGGTATTTCCGGGTGTGATTTTGCGGACTGCTACGCGCGGAGGGTTGCGGCGCAGATAGACGGCATCCCGGTCAACATCATCAGCCTCCCCGACTTGCTCCCGAACAGGCTTCCAGCCTGTTCGGCCCAAACAGGCTGGAAGCCTGTGCCACTAGCCGGTTCATGGGCAGACTTATCTCAGCCGGGCTTGGTCATAGGCCAGCCGTTGCGCCGAGTTCATCTGCGCAAAGTCCGGCGTGCCGTCAGGGTGCTTGGGCCAGTCCGTCCCTGCGGCTTGGCCGACGGTTTCCGACTTAGTTCTGGCCAGCGAGTAATTGCGGATTTCCACCGTGGCGCGGCGAGTGGCGCGACCGTCGTAACTCATCGCTTGGCCGGTAGTCAGCAGGTCTTCCGCCAGCGGCCGATGGGGCGTGATGCCTTTGCCTTGCAACACGCCGTGATAGGCCCGCACCGCTTCCTCCGGCGCTAGCTTTCCCTGCGTGATCAGCCGTAACATCTCAATGAACGCCAGTTGATGCTCCGCGTGGTTGATCTTGCGTCCATACAGTGCCACCCGGGCGCCGTATTTCTGGGCGTCATGAATTAGTTTGAAGGCATCATAGGTCGTCCCGGCGCTGCCGCCCAAAATACCCACCACTAACTTCGGATCATACTGCGCCAACTCTTCCATCGCCTTCGGGCCGTGATAGACAATCTTCAGAAACTCCGGGCGACCGGACTCCGGCACGCCCGCCAAAGTGCGGATGATGTTGTCGTTAATGAACTCGCCCAGCTTCTCCGGCGGAATGCCGCTGTCCACGTTCGGATCGAACACTTCCAGAAAGTGCCGGAACTGCTTGCGCTCGGCCTCCTCCCGAAACGACTTATACCAGAGCAACGCTTCACGGTCCTGCGCCAACTCGTTGACAAAGGTGATGGAATACAGGCCCAGGTTGGCACCGGGAAAATCGGCGGTCGTGCGAGCACACTCGATTTCACCGCATTGGATATGGTCAATGGCCGCCGAGCGAAACGGTTGGGACGGTTCCCGCGTGTAGCAGCCGTGCCGCACGGCCCAGACGTCGGTGGTGTCGTTGGCGCGAACGGCGGGAGTAACCGGGGAGTCCGCGAACAAGCCTTCCTTGATGGTGAGCTGTTCGTTGACGTAGGCGGACATGAGCAGGATGTCCACCACGCCTTGGTGCGTCACTTCGCGGATAATATCGAGGAACTCGGGCAAGTTGCGATAGCCATATTCCTCGCGCGTCCAGACTTCCGGCGAGAACTGCGCGGGCCGTGCGCCTGGGCGGGCGAGGTAGCCGCGCGGGCCGGGAGCGCGGACGCCGAACGCCATGTCGGCATCTTTCGCGTCGGCGAGGATGAACTCGCGGGTCGAGTGCGGGTCGGCCCGGATGGCCGCGAGTTTTTTGTCCAGCAAACGGGTCTTCATTCCAATCATAAAACGGGCTGCGCTCTTAGTTTTCCAACGTCAGGCAAGTCCAGGCTGAGCGGCGTGCGCCTGCGGCGCTCAGTTAGTGCCACGGATCGCTCATCCACCGCTGGGGTTATCCTGCCTCCCCAGTCAAAGCCTGTGGGCATAGGCGAGACAGCCATGATGGAGCGGTAACTATTCAAGTCGTTGCGGTGTCCCGGCAAAGTGGCAGCGTGGAACGTCGGTGGCAAGGCGGTTTTCCCTCCGAAGGGCGCAGGGTTGCATCAAGCTTCCTCCCGGGGCTGCTCATAGCGCAGGCCTCCAGCCTGCTGGATCGCCGACTTCCAGTCGGCAGGCCCGTGAAATGCCCAGCGCGCTTGCATTCGTGAGCTTTCGCCGGTCGGAAGCCGGCGACACAGCCGACGGGAAGTTTGCGCTACGGAGGGCACCGGACAGAGCTTGAGGCAGCCCTTTCGGCCAGACCACGCGGCGACCGGGACGGTCGCCGGGACGGTGGCAGCCGGGGACGGCTGCCCCACTACCCGGAGCCGCAGGGCGGAGGCGCCTCGCCCCGGTCGTTTGGGACGGCAGTTACTTTGACCCGGCCCCGCAACTTTTGTTGCGCTTCGCTGTTCAACCGTCCGTTGTTTTCGACACGTAACCTCATGGGTTTTACCTCGATCAAGAGCTTGTTTGCTGAAGTGGCCCAAGTCACGCCCGAGCAGTTCGGCGAGTGGCGCAAGGCCTGGCAAACCGCTGCCGACAACGGCTCGGTGGAAGGCTGGCTGCCTTTCCTGTGCCGTGAGCGCGGCATCACGGAGGAGGCTTTCCTCCAGGCGCTCGCCCAGCGGTTGGGCTGGCCGTTTCTGGAGTTGCCCAAGCTCACCGTCCCGCCGGAAATCCGCAACCGCATCACCACGAAGGTCGCCTTCCAGCACTCCGTCCTGCCCACCCAGGTGCTCAATGGCACGCTCCAGATCGCCGTCAGCAATCCCTTCGACACCGCGATGATCAACGCGGTCCGCTACGACGCCCGCGGACCGGTGCAGTTCGCCCTGGCACCCCGGTTGGAGATCGAGAAGGCGCTCAAGAAATACTACGGCGTCGGCGCTGAGACCCTTGATGAGATGGGCAAGGAAGAGGAGCCGATGGAATTGCTCATCGGCGACGACAAGGAAATCACCGAGGGCGACCAGGAAGCCAGCGTCATCAAGTTCGTCAACCAGGTCGTCTGGGAAGCTTACAAGGACCGCGCTACCGACATCCACTTCGAGCCGCAGGAAGACGAGTTGCGCATCCGCTACCGCATTGACGGCATCCTGCACCAGACGCCGATGCC
>CAINDV010000289.1 GCA_903847485.1 uncultured Verrucomicrobiota bacterium | reverse complement strand
GGGTCTAAGATTATGCGCAAACTGTTCTCTTTGTGTTCTCTGTGTTCTTTGAGGCTAATCAACTGCTCTTTCTAGGTTCAACATTCCTTGCTTGTCCGGTTGGTTGACAAACGGGGCAAAACGCAGAGCCGCAGCGCGACAGAGCCGCAACGGAGCAGGAACAGCAGACAGAAAAATTGAAGACAGAAAAAGAAAGAGGGACCCCATTTCTCTGTCTTCAATTTTTCTGTCTGCTGTTCCTGCTCCGTTGCGGCTCTGCGTTTTGCCCCGTTTGTCAACCAACCGGACAAGCAGGCAACATTCGGCCCTCGGCCTTTCCCCATCCGGCCCATTGAATTGGGCGGAGTGAAAATCAGACCGGCTCGCTTTTCCCGCCCGCGGCTTCGGTTACGTCAGTCCAATACCAAACCGACACGACGCCGTCACCGGCGTCTTCCGAGTGCGAGATGCTGATGACCCGCTCCGGCCCGATATACGTGGCGAATTCAGCGGCTTCGGAAAACAAGGCTTCCCAAGTGGCAAAAGTCCCACGGAAAACTTTGTAGGACATCCGCCACGCCGGCTTGCGCTTCGGCGTCCCAGGCGTTTCCGTTGACCCGGCGGCGGCGCTCCGGGCGGTCGAACATTTCCAGCACGCGTCGAACTGGTTTTCGATCACTTCTCCGCATTTCGCACAAGTCCACATGATTTCCTATTGAGCGCATCTCCGCGACCCCGGTGTCTCTGCGTTAAGTTCAGTCGAAATTCAACCGCGTGGCACTGGCTTAAGGCTGGTACGTCCGGGCGTATTCGCACAACGCGCGGAGATTTTCCGGCGGCGTTTCGCGCGGCACTTCGCATCCCGCGCCCACGATAAAGCGATTGCCCGCCTGCCGATGACACTCGGCGATGCCCGCGGTCACGCTTTCGGGCGTGCCGTTCATCAAGACCGTCACTGGATTGAGATTGCCGAGCAACACCTGGCTCGAACCCATCGCCTTGCGCGCGTCATCCAGTGGCGTGAGCGAGTCCAAGTCCACGATGTCGCAGCCGAGTTGGCCCATGCCTCCGACGAGCTTGCGCGTGTTGCCGCAGATATGCAGCCGCACTTTCGCGCCCATCGCATGGACGCCATCCACAAGCCGCCGCTCGTATGGGAGCGCGAACTCTTCGTAAATCCGCGGGCCGATCAGCGAAGCCGCGGCGTCGCCGATCCCGATGACTTCCGCCCCGGCGTTGATCTGCTCGCGGGCGAAACGCAATTCCATGGCGATGACGAACTCGAACAAGTCGCGGACAAACGCCGGGTCGTCATCGAAGTCCAGCATCAAGGTGTTGATCCCGCGCAAATCCGCGCCCTCGGCAACCGGGCCTTCGATCCAGCCTTCAATAACCTTTTCGCGGCCAAGTCTTTCCTTGAAAAGCGCGATGGCTTTGAGGGAGTTGTGCATCCGTCCACCGCCGAGCGGATCGGGAATTTTCAGCGAGGCGAGCTTGGTCTTGTCCGCTAGCAAAGCCTGATCTTCCAGTAAGGCGACGGGTTGATCGTCGAAGTGTTGCACCGGAGCGCCGCAATCCGCCGCTTCGCGCGCCGGATCAGACATCGTGTTCACGTAATCGAAGCCGAACTTCTCCGCCGTGTGAATCTGGGCTTCGACTTGCACACGGTAGTCCGTGCAATAGTCGTGATACTTCGCGCCGATCTGCGCACACGCGAACAACATCGTTATGGGCATCAGCGGCAGGCGGTCCACCGGCTGGCCGGCGAGATGGGCGAAAACACGTTCGTGACTGTTCATGGCGGATTTGGGTTCGAGGCTGAGCAGGTGATTCCCTTTGGCTCAGCGGACACGCTAAAGCGTGAACTCCAACGCCGTTTGTTGGAGTTCAACCTTCAGGTTGTTCCGCTTTGCTTCCTGGGAATTCAATTGCATGGCCCAATTTGGTTTGACTGCGCGAGTTGGCGGCAGACGGCGGAGATAAATTGCGGACTGGTGCCGCCGCAGCGGCCGACGAAATTAGCTCCGGCTGTGAGCAACGCGGGAATCTGATTGAGTGGAGATAGTGGTGCGCGGCAGCTTGGGGCGGCCACCGCGAAAGGCTGTCTATGAAGCTTGAGCCTTGCGGGCTGCGGCTTGAGTTTTGCACAGGCTGACCGATGTGTTTTGACAACTCGGCATCAACATCAGCATGGTGATTGGATTATCAGTCCAATCCAGACGTTTGAACGCCTTTTTGACAGCACTTCGCAGGCGGCTTTCCGTCACCACCGCGCACCTGAATCGAGACCGCAGGTGGAATCAGAGATTCACACTGCGGTTGAAGTTGAACTCGTCCAGCGCATCTTGTAGCGACTGGATTTCGGCGTTCAACTCGGCGACCAGTTTATCCACGTCCACCTTGCCGAGTTGGGCGACGTATTCGACCTCGTAGGCCGATCCGGCAAAACCGTGGCCTTCGTGGAACACGCCAGCCTTGGTGTCGAGTCCGGTCAGCGTGGTGACGAGGCCTTTGAGTTCCGCCAGGCGGAAAATCTTGTCGTAGATTTCCGAGTTGGCGGCGGCAACTGCCGCCTTCACCTTGACCAGCTCGGCGAGCTTGGCGAGCAGGCGCGTCAACACTTCGCGGTTGTCGTAGTCGAACTTCTGCTTGCTGGAGCGGGAATTCTGCTTCGTGAGCAGATCCTTCAACTGGGTGACTTCGCCAGCCAGTTGGTTTTTGAGTTTAAGCGCTTTGGCGATTTTCATGTGATTCCTTTCGATTGACGGGTTTCGTTTCTAGTTTTCGAATTGATTGTCCCGCGCGGTAACGCTCCGCAGTTCAACGACATTGGACCGAAACTAACCTATTTTTCCAGTGCTTGTCGTGTGGCGATGGGCACATACCCTGCCTCCAAGCCCGGCGGCGGGGTGACAATCAAGGCCGGGTCAATATCCGCCAGTTTCCCAATCGTGGGGGGCGGCAGGTAGTCGCGGTCCTTCTTCCAGTTCCGGTGCAGCTTTTCCACCTTCGCCTGCAGGCTCTCCCGCTCCTTATCCGTCAAATCGGCGTTGAGTAATGCCGGCTGATCGGCGAAGCGATACCAGTAGTACGTTACCACCGTACCGTCCCCCGGATGCGCCTGGAAAGGTCCGGCCACGGGGCCGGGCTTCTTCCAGCAACTGTTCGCATCGTCGGGAGTGACATAAGAAGCTTCGGAGCGGCGTCCGCGGGGCCGATTAAAGGCAGCCTGGGCCAGGCCCGTTTCAGCCGGAACGTCTTCCGCCCGCACCGGAACCCACTCCGCTTTCTGGTTGCTGTTCGTCACCAGGTGATAGTATTCGGGGAGCGTTGCCAGCGGGCCATTCTTGGAATCGGTCTTCGTCACCGCCTGGTAGTTCCAGTGGTAGCCGAAGGTATTTGGATCAAGCGCCGCGGGCGTCGCAAATGAAGTCCAGGCAATTGGCACCCTCTGGTTGTTGGGCACCTGGGGCGTGTAGATCCTCCAAGTCGCGCCCCCGCGTCCGGTGAAGGTATGCACCACGGCTGCCTGGGGATCGATGGAGCCGCTGGCCTCAGGCCCTCCCTCAAACCAGGCCTTCACGGAATCGTACAGCGCCTTACGATTGTAAGAGGTGATGTGATGCACCAACGCCGACTCACCCCCCGGCCCGCGGGGAAACGAGGTCTGGGCGATCCGGGCGTAGGTCTCTCCCTTCGCGTCTGTGGCTTGGACGCCAGGGACATATTGGGTTTCCATCTGCAAAGCCCGGTTGGGGTCAACGGGGCGGGTATCCAGAAACAGGCCTGCCAGTTTCGGGTCCTTCACAGAGGGGCTGGAAAAGAAATAGGGGGTGAAGAAAGCCACCGGGCCTTTGAAGTTTCCCGTGTTCAGAAAGAGGGTCCAACAGTTATCGCCGGTGGGAACGTCTTTCCCGGCTGTCTTGGTTTTGGCCTGCAGGAGCGGCAACGGCAGGTAGCCGTAGCCCCACAGTTCGCCGCAGGTGCCCTGTTTCAAATTCAGGCCATCGGGCGGCCAGAGCACCCAGGGACTGAGTTGCGCCGCGCCGTACTTGCCTGCCGGCCTATTCCAATCTCTGCCTTGTCCGGCCCCAGGCCCGTTGGCCCAGGCGACGAAATTCAGGGCCACCCCGCCCATAATGAACTTCGGCGTTTCCGTGGCAAACTCCGTGTCCCGCCACCAGCCCAGGCCGCCCTCGACATCGCAATACAGGTTCTTGGGGGCAGGCCCCTCATACTGCGGATGCATCCAAGTGCCAAACAGGCCCGTTTGAAACTGATTCCCCGGATATTCCTTCAACAACGGCCAGGCGGCTACATACAGGGAAAACCCGGCGTCAAACGTCTTGGGCACTTTCTCGTTGGGGACGAGCAGGTACCCAGCCATCTCTCCTCTTTCGATCTGGTTGGTGGCACCGAGCACGGGTGCCGGTGGCAAGACCAACCCGAAGGCCAAGCAGGAAGCGAACAATGAAAAAGACCTTTTTTTCAACATAATAATTGGTATCGGTAGGAGATTGCTTCTTGACGCTCCGCCGTTCAAAAAGCGGGTGTAGCCGGTCTGGCCGGCGGCGTTGTTTAACTCGTTCGTATTTTTCATATCTACTGGTTCAAAAGGCGCCTTTGACCGATCGGCGGCGCGCAAAAACCGCGTTTGGGGCGGCAGACATTTCCCCGTTCGGAGCCGGTGCGGAGGGCCGCCGACTCGTGCCAGGCCCCAAGGATACGTCCGCGACGCTGTCTGGTGCAAGCACGCAATTGCCCGGGGCGGCAATTCCAGTGCATCCACAAGTTGTCGGTGTCAAAGAACGCCCGGTGAGGGCACCTGGCCTACCGCGGCGTGCGCTCGCTGTTGTAGGCCGGGTGCCCTCACCCGGCGTCCCGCTCTGGTCCATAATAATGAGCATTGCTGAGTTCCCGCTCGCTTGTCACCGGCGGGAGCGCCATCTTGCCGCCATGCAGAATCACCCGAAGGCCTCCAAAAAGACCACCTCCAAACCGGCAGAATTGGGGAGCGTCCAGACACGCGCCAATCAGCTCTCGGATCAGCGCCGCCGCGAGCTGGCCACCCGCTCCACGCTGTCCCGGTTGCGCAACCGAAAGTCCGATTTGAAGTAACCCGGCGCCTGCCGAACGCGCGGCAACTTCCGCGCCCAGCGGTGCCTGCTGGCTCTCAGTAACGATCTTGCCTGTGACCGAACCTCAGATCCGCCCGCTGTTGGATTGGGTGCTGCGCCGGCACCCCGACACGCCGAAAAGCCGCGCCAAACAGTGGATTCTGGCGGGCCGGGTCAGCGTCAACGGCGTGGTCATCCGCCGGCCCCATCACCCGCTCCCGGACCCTGGGGCCACCCTCGATCTGGGCGGCCGCCAGGCCACCACGCTGGCCTGCGGATCCGGGTGGCAGATTCATCCGCGCCTGGCGTTGTTGCACTTGGACAGCGCCTTCGCCATTGTCAACAAAGGGCCGGGCCTGCTCGCGGTGCCGGCACCGAATGGCCGGCTGTCCGCGCTCAGCCTCCTCGCGGCTTTCCTGGAGGGCAAACTGCACGCCCTGAACTCCGGCGTCACGGGTCGGTCACTGCCCCCCGCCTATCGCCGGCTCCAACCCTTGGCGGTGCATCGGCTCGACCAGGATACCAGCGGCGTTTTTTGCCTCGCCACCAACCCCGCCGCGCGGCACCACCTGATCGCGCAACTGAAAGCGCACACTATGCGGCGGGAATACGTGGCCTTCGTGGAAGGGCGTGCGCGCACGCCGACAGGCACCTGGCGGCAGACGTTGCAGTTGAGTCGGGACGAACTGCGCCAGCACGTCATTTCCGAACTGCAACCCCGCGTCCCTGGGGCGGAAGTCCAGGAAGCCATCACGCACTACGAAGTCGTCGCCGAGTATCCGCTCGCCGGCGGCCAAGGCTTCGTCACGCAATTGCGGCTTCGGTTGGAAACGGGTCGCAAGCACCAAATCCGCGTTCAGGCCGCCCACGCCGGGCTGCCCCTGATCGGCGACCGCACTTACAACCCAGCTTATCGCGGACCTGACGCCGCCAATGTGCGCCTCGTTTTTCCCCGGCAAGCCTTGCACGCGGCAGCTCTTACCCTCGAACACCCCGACCACCCCGGCTCGCGCCTGACTTGGACCGCCGAATGGCCCAAAGACTTGCGCCAGTTCGAAACCTCGTTGCGCTCGGGCCGCTGCCCAGCCGGAACTTTTCGCTAGTCGCCCAGGCACAAACCAACACTAATAGTTGTCATGGCCCCGCCATGCGTTCACGCGGCCAGGCCGGGAGTTTCCAAGGTGCGACTCGTTTCTGGCGCTCGCCGCTTTGACCACGTCGCGGACTGCTCCACGAACCGGTTGAGCGGGACGCCTTGAAGTTCTACCGCCGGCGCGCAGCCCTGATCTTCGCCGTGCCCTTGGCCCGGGCGTGCCGAGAAACTGCGGTCGCTCCCGAGGGGGGGCGCGCCAAATGTGTTGTCATTTCTCCGGTTTGCCACTAAGAATACCGGGCGCATGATTAAGGCTTTGATGCTCATATTTATCCCTGGCCGGGCCTGGAACGGGTTGGCGGAAGACAAGCGAGGCATTGCCTACGTCCTGTTCCGCTACCTCATTCCCCTGCTCGCCATGGTTTACTTCGTGGAAGCCTACGGCTTGGCGCATTGGGGCAAAGAGCGCTTCGGGCTACCGCGCCAGGTCTTCCACGATTTGAAGGTGCTCAAGATTTATGCCGCCGCCCAGTTTGGCACGAGCCTGCTGGTCGTGCTGCTCGGTGCCAAGATCATCCAGATGTTCGGGGATGCCTCCTTTCACTGCCGCCGCCCCTACGCCACTACCTTCCTTCTGGTCGCCTACGCCCTGGCTCCCATGTTCTTCTGTCAGATGCTCAACGCCATCCCCATCCTCCCTTGGTGGCTGGCGTGGATCATCGGCATAACGCTTTCCGTTTCCGCGATGTATCACGGCGTGCCCCGGGTTCTGGAACCGGATCCGCCCCAGGCCTTCGGACTCTACTTCGCCTGCGCCATTGTGCTGGCTATCGTCAGCGGCATGGCCCGCTTCGTGACCGCTTGGTGGCTAGAAGGGCGCTTCCTCGAACTCCAAAGCGCAGTCGTGAATCATCCGCTGACCAACTGGCTCTGAAACCAGCCGGGCCGGCGCGGCCGGCGTGCCGCCCTTCCTCCGGCCCATGCTTGCCGACACCATTGCCGCCCTCGCCACGCCGCCCGGTGAAGGTGGGTTGGCGGTGGTCCGCATCTCCGGCCCCGGCGCGCTGATCGTCGCGGATCAGTGCTTCCAACCTGCCGGACGGACGGCGAAACCGCCCTCCGCCGCGCCCAGCCACACCATCCACTTCGGCCACGTCGTCCACGACGGCCATCGCGTGGACGAAGTCCTCCTCGCCGTGTTGCGAGCGCCTCGCACCTTCACCCGCGAGGATGTGGTGGAAATCTCCTGTCACGGCGGCACGCTGGTGGCGAAACTGGTCCTCGGTGCCGTGCTCGCGGCCGGTGCCCGGCTGGCGCACCCCGGCGAATTCACCCAACGCGCCTTCCTCAACGGCCGCCTCGATCTCGCCCAAGCCGAAGCCGTTGCCGACCTCATTCACTCGCGCACCGACCTGGCACTCCGAGCCGCCCACGAACAGCTTGCCGGCGGCCTTTCCCAGCGCATCAATCACCTCCGCGACGACCTGATGCAGGCGCTCGCTCACGTCGAGGCGCACCTTGACTTCCCCGACGAAGACATCGCGCCGGACACGCAGGCGCAACTCCTCGTCCGTCTCGAACGCGGACTCGCCTTCATGGACGCCTTGCTCCGCACCGCTGGCGAAGGGCAGATTCTCCGCCACGGCATCCGCGCCGCCATTGTGGGCCGTCCTAACGCCGGCAAGTCCAGCCTGCTCAACCAACTCCTCGGTCACGACCGCGCCATCGTCTCCCCGATTCCTGGCACCACTCGTGACACCATCGAGGAAGCCGCCAACATCCGCGGTCTGCCGGTAATTTTCACCGACACCGCCGGCCTGCGCGCCGGTGGCGACGCGCTGGAAGCGCTGGAAGCCGAAGGCATCCGCCGCAGCCACGCCGCGCTGGCCAAGGCGGAATTGATCCTCCACGTCCTTGACGCTTCCGAGTCGCTGACGCCCGAAGATGAGTGCCATCTTGCCGAATTCGCCGGCAAGAAACGCCTCCTCGTCTGCAACAAAACCGATTTGCCGCCGCGCTTGGAGTTGCCCGCCACCGCCGCACCGGTGGTGAATGTTTCCTGCCTCACCGGCGACGGCCTGGAAGCGCTCAGGGACGCAATCAAGAGCTTGGCTTGGTTCGGTCAGCGCAAGTCAGACCTGTCTGACCTGTCCGAAGTGACGATCAACTCCCGCCACGAAGACGCCTTGCAACGCGCCTACGCCGCCACGGAGCGCGCCATCGCCGCGCTGAACGCCAGCGCCGGACTGGAACTCGTCGCGCTCGAACTGCGCCTCGCGGTCAACGCCGTCGGCGAAGTCGTCGGCAAGACCACCACCGAGGATTTGCTCGACGCGATCTTCAGCACCTTCTGCCTGGGCAAGTGACCCGGGCACATCGGCACCTTGTCCCGTAGTAGCGATGGTGCCACGCCAGCGACCGTCCCGACAGGCACCTCGCCAGTCGAACGGAAACCGGGGACGGTTGCCGGGACGCTGGCAGCCGGGACGGACTGCCCCCGCCTAGCCACTGCATAGTTACGGCTAAGAGCGTGTATGAAAACGCCTGCCGCGGTAGAGCGAGGCTCCTGCCGAGCCTCAACGACAGCGGCAATTCGATCTTGCCGAAAGGCTCGGCAGGCAGCCCACGCCCTACCGGCTAACCGGCCATTCTACTGCCCCTTCACCCGGTAAAATCCCCGTGCCCGGTTTGTGGCGGCCGAGTCGGTGAACTCCAGGTTGCCCAGGCTGTCCACCAGGTTAGTCACCCGCGGCGTCCACTGGGTCAGGTTGGTCGAAGACTCTACCACATACGGGCGGGCAAAGTCCCCAGCGAACACCAGCCAGAACTTGCCGTTGGGCAAGCGCCGCTGCTCCGTGATGAGATTGTTGCCGGCGGCGACCACGAAGGATTGGTCCACCGGCGGCGCGGACGCATAAACGCCGTCGCCGGGCTGGCTGGCGCGCACCACCACCAAGCCGGTGTTCGTCACCGTCACCACGTTGCCGGAAAGCACCGCCGGGCCGGAGAGGAGGCTGAAACTCACCGCCAAGCCGGAACTCGCGCTGGCCGCCAGCGGGAAAGGCGCGTCGCCCAGCGTCTGCCGGCTCAACGGACCGAAGGTGATGAACTGCGGACGTTTTGCCACGACGAAACTACGATCAACATTCGCAGCGGCGCTGAAGATCAAATTACCAGCTTGCGAGGCGCGCACGGTGACTGTGCCTGCCCCGGTCAGCGTCACGACGTTGCTGATCATGGTTGCCGGGCCGGAAACTACACTAAACGTGACGGGCAATGCGGAGCTTGCCGTGGCTGAAATTGCAAATGGTGCGGCACCGATAATCTTGTCTGGCAGAGATCCAAACGTGATGACTTGGTTAAACTTGGCACCGACAGGTAGGGTCGTGCGAATTGTGTGATTCATGCTGTCATCGACATACACGTTTCCTGACGGGCCAACTGCAACGTCGCTAGGACTATTGAATCGCACCAAATTTCCAACACCGTCGGCAGTTCCAGGGTTGCCCGACCGACCGGCTAATGTTGTGACAACGCCTGCTTGTGTCACTTTACGAATCGCGTGATTTCCGGTGTCTGCCACCAAAATGTTACCTTCAAGATCAACAGCGACTCCGCTCACGTTTTGGAAGCGGGCGGCGTTTCCTGTTCCATCGGCAGCTCCGCCACTTCCCGGATACCCTGCCAAAGTGGTGACAACCCCTGCCGAAGTGACTTTGCGGATTGTCTGTTTGACGTTGTCTGCCACATAAACGTTGCCGGAACCATCCACCGCAACGTCTTCAGGATTGTGAAACCTTGCTGCACTGCCTGTTCCATCAGCACTTCCATAGCTTCGAGGATACCCAGCCAGAGTGGCAACTGCACGGGTTGGTGCTATTTTACGGATAGTTTGATTCACTGAATCCGCCACATAGACATTACCGTTAGTGTCCACAGCGACACCGCATGGGTTGTAGAATCTAGCCGCGCTGCCGGTGGCATCAACGCTATCATTGATGCCAGCGCTGCCAGCGTATGTGCTGACGGTTCCATCCGGTGTGATTTTACGGATCACTGCGTTCTGGAAATCCGCCACGTAAAGATTGCTGGCGGTGTCCACAGCAATACCCGTCGGGTTGTTAAAAATTGCGTTAGTGCCTTGCCCGTCCGCAAAACCGGAAACACCTTGTTTTCCTGCAATTGTCGTGACTTCACCCAGTGGGCTGATTTTTCGGATGAGCCCGTTCCATGAATCAGCGACGAAAACATTGCTGTTCACGTCTACAGCGATACTCCAAGGCCTGTAAAATCTAGCCGCGCTTCCGACGCCGTCTGCGCTGCCGTAGTTGGTTGGTGCCCCGGCTAGGGTGGAATATGTTCTGGGATCATTTCCAATGATGCTTCCGGTGGTGCTGGAGGCAGGTAGCGACACATTTGTTGTTTGTCCGGCTGTTACCGTGACCCAACTAGGGTACCCGATCCAACCGTTCGCGCCATTAACATAGATCAAATAGGTTCCGGGCCAGTATTGTAAACTAGAGCCGCTGGCACGAAAATCAGTTTCATTGAATCCCCATGTCACTCCTGCTGCCGCTGCTTCAGGTGGCACAATCGTGACAACCATTGTTCCCAGGCTCGGATCGCCGTAGGCAAAGGAAGCAGAGACAGTCTTGTTCCCATTCATCGTGATGCTCGTTGGATTCACCGTGCCGCTGACATCTCCGCCCCAGCTAACGAAGTGATAGCCGGAGTTGGCGTTTGCGGTGAGTTGAACAACTGCGCCCGCGTTGTAAATGTTCCCGCTGCCACTCCCGAAAGGTTGGTTGACGATGTAACCCGTGACGCCTCCTTGATTGAGCGTGAGCGTATAGGTGCTGGGCGTGATTGCGGTGTAGGCGCCGGAGTCATTCGCGATCGCGCCGCCAGTGATGGTGACGGTGTGGTCCGCCGGCGTGGTGTAGCCGGCGACGGCCTTGAACGAAACCGTGTGGGAACCGGGCGTGAGGCCAGTGGCGGTGTCGCCGCTGTTGCGGTAGCTGCCGCCATCCACGCGCCATTGCGCCCCGGCGGACACCGCGCCTGCGGGCGACAGCGTGACTTTCAAGGAACCGGTTTGCGTCGTGGTCGTGGCTTTGAAGGTCACGAAGACGGAATGGGACGCCTGAATGTCGGCCAGGGTGAGGCGATTGCCGGCGTTGGGTATCACCGTGCCGTCCACGTACCAGGAATCCACCGTGTAAGAGGAGTCTTGAGGGGTGGCAATGAACGTGTGCGACTCGCCGCCTGCCTTCGTCACCGCGGCACTCGGAGAAATGGTGCCGTGCGGACCGCAGAGCGGCGTGACGGTGTAGGAGCCGGAAGCGCCGCCCACTACTTGGAAGGTGGCCGAGCCGGTGCCCTCGGCCAGGGTGACGGTCCAAGTCCCGACTGCGCTGCCCACCGCGATGTTGTAGGTCAAGGTGGTGGCGTTGACGAAACTGAGTCGCTCCGGCCGCGAAGCGTAGGTGGTGCTTCCGATCCGAAACACGAGGCGGGTAGCGGAGGTGAAGCCGCTGCCATGAATGGTCAGTGTCTGGGTCTGCGGCACCGGCATCGTCGTTAGAGTGGCGGGCGAGACCGAGGTAATGGTCGGCGTTTGGGTCCGGGCGACGACATCCATGCGGGACCAGGTGGAAGGTGGTGCCTGGAAAGTCATGGCGGTCAAGTCCGTGAGCAGGCTCACCTTCTCCGGCAGGTCGAGCAGTTGGCCGATGATTCCCAAAGCGCCATGCACCTGGTTGGCGGTGACGTATTTGTTTAGCAAAACCGTCAGGTAGGCTTCCACGCCCTCGCTGTCCGCAGCGATATCCACAATGGCACTCACGGCACCGGAGAAATCACCGGTGATCGTCGCCTGCGTCAGCGGGTCAATCCCAGGGATTATTGGCGGCGAGGTTTATCAGCACCGGGTCAATCGCCCCGGCTGGATTGTCGAAAGCCTCGGGCGGCAGGCTGAAGGTCAGCAAGCCACGCGTGAGCAGGTCCACCGCCAGCGCGCCTTGCAGCGCGGTAGTCTTGGCGCTCAGCGTACTGAAGTCCGCGCCAAGCGGCGTGGTAGCGGCGAGTTTCAGATACGACCCTTGCGGGAAGCTGAAGTTCAGGAACGTCTTGATGGCACCCGGCCCCAGGAGGTAGATCGTGGAAGACATCGGCACCGGCGTCGGAGGCGAGGTCAGGTCTTGTTCGAGGTAAACCCAGGTGCCGGAGATGTTCTCGATCTGAAGCGTGCCCACCAAGCTGTTGCCGACGGTCTGGCGGTTAAAGAAGGAAACGATGACCGCCTGTTCGCTGCTCCCGGAGTAGGAGACGGAAAGCTCGGTCGCACGGGCACCAGCCATGTCCAGAAGGGCAAGGAGGAGGGCCATCACGAAGCGCGCAAGTGGCAGAGTTCTGTGTCCTCTCGACCCGGTAGGGCGAGGCTCCTGCCGAGCCGGCGTGGGACGCGGGAGGGGAAGGCTCCGCAGGAGCGTCGCCCTACCGCGCGTCGCGATTACCATAGCCAGCCACGAAACAGCGTTCTTGTGTGAGTTCATAATGTGTGCCTTCGGTTTCTCCGCTGCATTCCCGCCGCGAGCGAAAACCGCCCGCGCTTTCCGAACACGGAGAAGCTACCCCAGCCGGGCGGCGGGCGGCAATGGATTTCGCTGTTCACTTCTCGCAAACCCAACCCCGGCGAGCAGTGCTGTTGGTTGCGCCGTTGCCCTGACTCAGTCGCAAGCGAGCGGTCCCAGGACGGCGGCGCGCTCACAGGCGGCTTTGCGCGTAAGCTTCAGCCACGCTTTTGTCAGTGGCGGAGAAGTTCACCACGGTGCCATCCGAGGCCCAGGTCACTTCGCCGTCGTCCGTGACCGGAAACGGTCCGCCCGGAGCGGCGGTGGCGTCGCGAGTCTTTATGGGACAAAGCGGGGGATTGGTGGACGAGTGGTAATAGGGCTTGAGATAGCCGAACCAGGAAACGCGGTTCTGCTGGTCGCCATCGAGAGTGAAGGTCCAGGCGAACGTAGAAGCGTGATCGTCCTGGTAAAGCTTCGCCGCGATGCCCGCTTGCCCCAAATTGTTCAGGCACGTGATGGTCTTCGCCTTAGCCTTGGCCTGACTCAGCGCCGGGAGCAGCAACCCGCGAGGATAGCGATGATCGCTATGACCACCAGCAATTCAACCAGCGTGAAACCGGCCCGGCGACAGGCCCCTTGCCAAGGCCAAGGGCGGTCCCGTGACTTAGCCCTTAGCTGGCGTGATGGACTACTCATAACTTCAGAGTCGGTCTTGAGTTACTCGCCCGGCGGTCGCGGCCCGGCCTCCGGTGGTAGCGGCGGTTCTTGTCCGCTGCCCGGCGGGGGCGCTTCGGGGCCGCCGAATCCGCGCGGGAATCCAATCCTACCGAGAACCTTCGGACGATACTCCTCCGGCGTAAGTTTGCCATCCCTATTCTGGTCGAGCTTCTTCAATGACTCGGGTGCCTTGGCGAGTTCGTCGGCGTCAATGAGGCCGTCGCCATTAAGATCCAACGACGTGACAACCGGCGACGCGGGCAGGCGCGGCCCGCCCATATCTTGACCGCTGGGAAGACTGCGAGCCGCTGGCACTCTCGCTGGTGCCGTCGCCGGTATCCAGGGCGCAGTCTCGGTGCGCCTGATAACTTCTCCGCCGCGCACCAGGCGGACGTAGTTATAGATACGGATGACATCGCCCTGCGGGCCGCGGCCATGTGGAAACATAGCGGGATCGCCAGCCTTGGGATCACTGCGTTGCGCGCCGGCACCGTGGACATCAACGTAGTGGTAATCACCGGCATCGCCGCCCTGACTGGTACCGCGTCCGAAACCGCTGCGCTGCTCCGGTGGCCCACCGGCCATAGCTCGCGGCGACATCCAGCCCGCCGCGCGGCCGAAGGCGACATACATCGCGGCACCGCCGCCCATGAGGCCGCCGTGCGTTGTTGCCGACCAATAGAACGGATAGTCGGCTTGGTGGGCTTCGTTGGTAATGGTGGTGCAGGTGAACACCGGATCAATGGCGGGCGAGTGACTCGTGTCGGGCGACCGGGTGTAATCCGCGATGCTCTGCAATTCCTTCACGCTCGGCAGACGCCAGTCATCGTGACCGAGAAACCTATCCGCGTTTTTCCGCTGCACCCAAGCCAGCGCGTCCTGCCAGTTCAGGCCTTGACCGCTATCCGCCTTGGACCAGATAAGACTCGTCGCGCGGTCAGTGATGGTGCCATCGCCATTGTCATGGAAGTCATTCTGGCCGTAACTCGGATTGCCGCGCACGCATTGGACGAAGAACGTTTTCTCCATGCCGCCGCCGGGCATGAACAGGTCATAGCCCTTGATTCGGCCATCGGCGAAGTTGACACCGAAGAGCTTGTCGAATCCGCGCGCGCCCTTACCGACATACTTAGTGCTCGAGGCGTATTGGGAGTCAATGACGCGCTCACCGGTGCTGCTGTTGCCGTAAGCGAACTGGAAGAACTTAGTGTCAAGGAACGGCGTCAGGCCGGAAGTGTCGGCATTGGAGGGTCCGCTGGGATCAGTGCCACGGGCGTCGAAGAGCGAATACAGTTCCTTGATCGTCGGCAAGTGCCAGTCATCGAACCCGCCGAACTTAGCCGCGTTGAGTCTTGCCGGGAGAGACTGGGCTTGGGTCAAAGTCAGTTTGTCGCGTCGAGTTAGTGAGCTATCGCCATCCGTGTCCGGGCTGCGCTGCCAGGTGAGGCCCGTGACATTGTCGCGCACCGTCAAGCCGTCGGCATTGAGGGTGTAACTGGGCGGGTGGCCGGTGAACTGGGTGTCCTGACCGTAGAAAGGCTGACCGGGCTTAGGTGGCGCAATCTCGCTACGGTTGTCGTAGCACTTAGCCTGGCCGGTATCCACGATGGTATAGGATTGGGCGGCGCGCATCTGGCCGAGTTGGGTGCTCATCGCCAAGGCGGTAAGGAATACTGCGGAGTGCGTTTTCATAGGTGTGTTGGTTTGTTGCTATAGAGACTAAGCGCGGTTAGCGCGGAGAGTTCTCGTTCGAGACTCGGCCCGGGCCAACTCTTCGTGGCGGTGGCCGCCCCTGACCAGCACCGGGACCGCCAGGGCCGGGGCGCGAGCGGACGCTGACAGTGGGCAGGTCTCGCTTCACTTCGTCTAGTTTAGTGCCGAGGCGTTGAGCTATGTCGGCTTCCTGGATTAGTTGGTTGGTTGTCTCGCTGGGATCCTTGGCGAGTTGGTAGAGTGATCGCTTACCGTCGCTGGTTTCAATGAGCTTCCAGTCACCGTCGAAGAGCGCGAAATCGGTGCCGGCGATGACAAAGGATCCGCGGTCTTGCACTTGGCCGCTGCGGAGCGGTTCCCAGAGATTCTTACCATCGAGTTTCGCCGCGTTTTTTACCGTTATGCCCACGGCGGCAGCCAGTGTGGGGAATAAGTCCTGCGCGGCCAGCGGCTGCTGACTGACGGTGTCGGCTTTGATATGTCCGGGCCAACGCAGCAGGCAAAGCGTACGGATGCCGCCTTCAAAGACGGTAGCTTTGCCAGCGCGGAAGGGACGGTTGCTGCCACCTTCCCGACCGCTCGCGCCGTTGTCGGAGAAGAAGACGACCAGCGTGTTATCGCGCAAACCCTGCTGGTCTAACGCCGCAAGGAGGCGCCCGATCGCGGCGTCCAAGGCGTCAACCACGGCGGCATAGGTGGCTTGTGACGGGGATAGGTTTTGGTATCTGGCGAGAGACTCCTCCGGCGCGCTGAGTGGGAAGTGCGGTGCGTTGAAAGCTACTTCCAGAAAGAAGGGCCGGGCCACGTCGCGCTTTTCCAGCCGCCGAATGGCCTCGTCGGCGAAGAGATACGTGGAGTAACCCGGTTCCGCGACGGGTTGGCCATTGCGTTGCCAGTCCAAGGCCCCATTGCGCCCGGTGTGTTTGAAGTAATCTACCTCCGGTCCCATGAAGCCATAGAAGTAATCGAACCCGCTTTGCAGTGGTGGACTCTGGGTGCCGAGGTGCCACTTACCAATGAGAAACGTCTGGTAACCGGCAGACTGTAGTGTTCGTGGCAGCATGGGCAGGCCGGCGGGCAGCCCCGGTTCGCGCGGGCCGAGCGGATAAGTGATCCCGAAGCGGCGCGGCATCTGGCCGGTAAGAAACGCCGCGCGGGTCGGACTGCACACCGGATAAGCATAGAACCGCTGTAACTCTACGCCGTCCTTGGCCAGCCGGTCTAGGTTGGGAGTGCGAGCCAAGCCCTGGTGCAAGCCCACATCGGCCCAGCCGAGGTCGTCGGCGATTAGGACGAGGATGTTGGGCGCGGTTGGGGCCGGCCCCGATTGCTCCGCACTGAGACGGTTAACGGACAACCCAACTACTAGCAAGGCGAGGAACACTTGAGGGCGGGTTTTCATGAGCCGCTTGAACCTTCACCGAGATTACGGAAGACATCCGACTGTTGACTTGAATGCTCGCAAACAGCTACCACAGAAGGAGCAGCGACATCTCTGTCGCCGCCCCTCCGGCACGCCGGGACTTACTTCTCCAAAGCGGGACGTTGCGGGGTGCCTGCGCCGCCAGCGCCACCTTGCCCGCCGGGCCGGCCGCCGCCCTGACCGCCGGGGCCGCCGGGACCGCCTGGGCCACCGCCCTGTCCGCCCGGACCACCTTGACCGCCGGGACGCTGCGGGCGGTATTCGTCGGGCGTGATTTTGCCGTCGCCGTTCTTATCGAGCTTCTTCAATGACTCGCTGGCCTTGGCGATTTCGTCAGCGTCAATGATGCCGTCCTTGTTCAGGTCCAGCGCCTCAATGATAGGATTGGGCATGCGCTGCCCCCCCATACCGCCGGGCCCGCCCGGACCACCGGAAGCGCCGCCGCCGCCAGTGCCAACGCGCAGTTCGCCAGAGCTGCCGGAACCACCGGAACCGCTTTCGCGCTGCGGTGGCCCGGACTGTTGCAACTGCTGTAGTTGCGCGGCAGTCAGTAGCTTCTCGAACTTAGCCTTGGTTTCGATTTCCAAGGCAGCCACCTGTTTCTGCTGGTCGGTGGTTAGGTCTAGTAGCTCCAAGATCGGTGGAGGTAACATGTGTGGTCCACCCTGTCCGCCGGGGCCGCCTTCGCGTCCGGGTGGGCGCTGCCCTTCGGGGCGTTGAGTGCTGTCTTGCGCGGTGAGGAGGCACGTCGAGGCACCGAGTGCCAATGATAGGATGATGATGTTAGTTTTCATGGTCGTATATGTCTATTCCGTTTTCCCCTCGCCCGCCGGCGGCACCAACAAGATGCCGTAAATAGTCCGGTTGGAGCGCAGAAAGAGTTGCCGGCCCGCGACGGCGGGCGTGGCATTGAAAAGCTGGTCATAACTCCGGTTCTTTGTTTTGTGGTGCATGGTTTCATCGTGGAGTTAATTCGTCATGGCACACGAACGCCTATCCGGTAGAACCGCTGGGTGTCGGCGGGAGAGGAGTCAGTTAGTATATCCACGCCACCACTGCCAGGGAGGTCGGTTTGCGAGGGGATGTTCGTCCACGTGCCTGAAGTCAGGTTGATCCGGCAATACAAGGTGTATTTCCGACTCGCTGAGGATTGATAGAACACGGCGAAGCTTGTCGCGTTGGAGACGCTTTGGATGTGGAAGTAAGACAGGGCGTTCGTCGGGTTCGTGTCCGCGACGTATTCGCTGTAGTTCACCGCCCCGTCGCCATCGGGATCACAGGTGACGCAGGATTGGCTGTTCGTTGTCGTGCCGTGGCCGCCGAAATATTGGCGGCGCCACCAGTCGGGGATGCCGTCTCCTACCGTGTCCTCGTTAGCCGAGGTGGTGCGGACAAGGCGGACAAAGTTGGTGTACCGCTCGCCGCCTTCGCCGGCGGGGCCGCCCGCAACTTTGGTGTCAAAACGCACGGCACCCGCCCCGTGAAGGTCCATGCCGTTTGTACCCACCGATCTGCCGAAGGCGACATACCAGGCGTAGTAGTAGGCACCGCCGGAGTTGAACAGTGCGGAGGTGCTCGTCCAATAGTAGGGATAGTCAGCGAGGCCGCCTTCATTGGTTATCCCCGTGCAACTGAACATCGGGTTGATGGCCGGTCCCACATTGGCCGCATTGGTGGCGGTGGGCGAGCGCGTGTAATCCACGATGCTCTGGAGTTCCTTGGCGTTGGGCAGCCGCCAATCGCTGTGACCAAGATGATTGGAAGCGTTCATGGTCTGGGCCAAAGCCAGCGCGTGTTCCCAATCCAGGCCCTTGCCGCTGTCGGCCTGCGGCCACATCAGGCCCGTGGCTTGGTCGGTGATGGTGCCGTCGCCGTTGTTGACGAACTGATTCACCCCGTAGCTGTTCCCCCGCACGGCGCGCACGAGTTTTGCCATCAGCCCGGTGGCCAAGGCCGGATACGCCTTGATATGGCCCGTGCCGTGGTTGACGCCGAAAGCCGCGTTCGAGCCGCCCGCGAGCGTGACGCCGACATAGTAATTGTCGGCCCAGTATTGCTCGTCTTTGCTGACGGTGGCACCGGCGATCTTGAAGTAAGTCGTGTTCAAGTAGGGCCACCCAGTTGAGAAATCGCTGATGGAATAGAGTTCCTTCAAGGTGGGCATGCGCCAATCACTTTGGCCGCCCAATACCATGGAGTCGCAATAGCTAACCGCCTCGCTCCAGGTTACCCGGGAAGAACTGGGGGTTTGCTGCCACGTTAGGCCGGTGTTGTTGTCGGTGACGGTGCCATCGCCGTTGTCGGTAAAACTGAACGGCGTATTCCGGAACTGGGCATCCTGGCCATAGAAGGGCTGGCCGGCTGCAGGTGCCGCAATCTGATTCGTGGTGTTGTAGCAGTTCGTCTGTCCGGTGGCGACGATGCGATAGGCCAGCGAGTTGGTCGTCGCATTGGTCGTGGTCGCCGAGATGTAGCCGCTGCGGATCAATTGGTTCGAGCCGTTCGTGCCATAGACCGTCAGGCTCACGGTGTAACTCCCCGTGTTGGTATAGGTATGCACGGGATTGGTTGCGGAACTGGTGGTGCTGTCGCCGAAACTCCACAGGTGGTTGGTGATCGTGCCGGTGGAAGCATCGGTAAAGCTTACAGTCAACGGGGCCTTTCCGCTCCTTGGCGTGCCGGTGAAACTGGCGGTCACGCCCGATCCGGCGGTAATTTGAAACGCCGCTGTTTTGCTGTAGGTCAGCGTGCCGCCTTCCGGCGGCGAGAAAACAACCGCCGCGTCTTTCCACCCGACAGGTTCCGAGGCAGGGATGGTGAACAGGGCGGTGACGATGTATTGGCTGGCGTGCGTGATAGAAGTGCCGGCGGTCGCGCCCAGGGTCACACTCGAAGGGGGTGCGCCGGCTGGCGGGACTGGGGTCGCGCCGGCAGCCAGCGTGAAGGTCACGAGCACATTGACCGCGCCCTGCGCGGCGGAAGTTGGGCTGACGGTAGTGATGGACTGGCCCAACACTGACGATGCCAACAGCAGCGGGATTGCGGGGCAAGCAAAGGGCCGCATCAGACTGGTTAGTCTCGTCGTTACTCTAGTTTTCATTTATGCGTATGGTTACCGTGTTTTCCCTGCGCCCGCCGTCGGCACCGACTCGATGCAGTAAATAGTCCGGTTGGAGCGCAGAAAGAGTTGCCGGCCTGCGATGGCGGGCGTGGCGTTGAAGTCGGTGTCGTCGCCGGCGAGTTGGTTGTGGGCGACGAGCTTGAATACGGGTTTCGCCTCAATGACATAGGTGCCGGCTCGCCGACTCACGGCGTAGAGATAACCGTTGGCCATAACTGCCGAAGCATACACCGGCTTGGCACCACTGACGCCAGGCAGACGTTCTTTGTAAATCAGCTTACCAGTCTTGGCTTCCAGGCAGGTGGCAAAGCCCAAGTCACTGACAAAGTAGAGATAGCCGCCTTGCACCACCGGCGACGGCACATAGGAAGCATTCTGGCTCGACCAGAGAATGTTAGTTGACGTGACATCGCCCTTGCCGCCGGCGCGCACGGCGATGGTCCCCTGGCGCGGGTAGCCACCAGTGACATAGACGACGCCATCCGCAGCGACCACACTGGGCGAGACATTACCGGTTATGCCAGTCTTGGCGAACCAACGGAGCTTGCCGGTCTCCGGGTTCATGCCCCAGAGTTCCCCTGGCACGGCGATGACCAAGTCGGTCCGTCCATCCGCATAGTCCACCAGTGTCGGAGTCACGAAGCTCAACTCCAGCGCGCTCACTTCTGTCTTCCAGACCTCCTTGCCCGTCAACTTATCGAGCGCGACGATAGCGCGGCCTTCTTCGGCGGCGTTCACAATCACTAAGTTGCGGTAGAGGATAGGGCTGGCACCGGAACCCCAGCGGCGGTTGCTGGATTGCTGGCCGACGTTGACCTTCCAGAGTTGTTGCCCAGCCAGATCGAAAGCCAGCACGCCGGTTTTGCCGAAGAAGACAAAGACGCGCTCGCCGTCAGTGACCGGTGTGCTACTGGCATAGCCGTGTTCCCGGAGGTTGCCACTGTAAGAGTCTTCCGGCAGGTCAGCGGGAACGGACTTATCCCAAAGGATGTTACCGGTATTGCGCTGAAGGCAAACTAAGTGCCGCCGCAGCTTCTCCGGGCTGTCCCCGCCGCTGCTATCGCCATAGCCGGAGTAACAGGTGATGAAGACGCGCTCGCCGGTTACGATCGGGCTGGAAGAGCCGGGGCCGGGCAGGGTCGCCTTCCATTTCAGGTTAGTTGATTCACTCCAGGTGGTGGCGGGCTGGGCGTCGGCGTCGGCAATGCCAGAGCCATCGGCACCGCGAAAGCGCGGCCAGTCGGCGGCGGCTAGGGTGTTACCCGCCGCCGCCGTCAGCACCCAGGCAGTCAGAATTGTTGAGATCGTTTTCATGTCGTGTTGGGGGCAATAAACACTAGCTGTGTTAAGGCTGTGTTTGGTTGCGACGGGAGAATTGTTAAGGAAGTGTAAAAGTTGCAAGCCGGAGTTGACCGTAACTTTACCGAGGAAATGAATCCTCCGTCACTATTGGCACACACCGCTTCTTTCTAGCTCGTTACGGTACTGAGGGGTCCGAGGCATCTGAAGCTCAAGGTTACAAGGTGTCGCGGCGGTTTCACCAGCGCGGCGGACACCAGTCCGCCGCTACGCCGATTTCGTCGGGGAATGCAAAGCCGTCCGAGCGCCCGGCGAAGGTGGAGGCTCGTGGGGCAAATCCATGTGGGAGACCCACTGTCACACAGGCTCGAATGGACGGTTGACGAGGGCGCACTGGCTGGGTATAGTTCCGGCCATGAATAACCAGTCAGTTTCCCCAATGCCCCCGCCGGCGATCGAATGTCGGTGTGCAGGCGAAGATCGCGAGATGGGTTTGGCTCAAGGCCGTGCGCTCCGGACTAAGATTCTGGGGATCCGTCAGAGTCTGCGCGAATTAGAGGCGTTCCGGGTCCAGCAACCTAAGTGGCTGCCGTATCCGCTGTTCCTCAGCTTGTCCGAGTGGAAGGCGGAGCGCGCTCTTACTGCCGCACTGCGGCGTTTTGCCCCCGCGATGCTTGACCGGCTGGAAGGTATCGCAGCCGGAGCCGGAGCCTCATTGCGCACGATCTGCCTGATGAATGTCATGGAGGCCTTCCTCGGTTCGTGCGAAGGGAAGACGGTCCCGGCCCCGCTGGGGGGCTGCTCCGCCCTGGCGATCCGCCGGTCGCGCTCCGCCAATGGGGAACCGATCGTGGCCAAGAACTTCGATTACCTGCCACTGGTCCAACCGTTTTTCATGCTGCGCGAAAGCCGCCCCCGGAGCGGTTGGCGCTCACTCGATTTCACCGTCGCTCCCCAAGGCGGGACGGTTGACGGGGTGAATGAGCAGGGGCTTTGCATAACACTCAACTACGCGTATCTCACCGATGCGGCCCATCCGGCTCCGTTGATCACCATGGTTATCGCCGAGGCCCTGGCCCGGTGTTCCACGGTGGCGGAGGCCGTTGAACACATCACGCAACGACCACGCTGGGGCGCGGGCATCCTGATGCTGGCGGATGCGGCTGGCGACCTCGCCTCATTGGAACTGTCGAACAGCAAGGCGGCCGTGCGGCGGCCGGCCCAGGGCGAGGATTGGCTGACTTTTACCAACGTCTGCCGCTGCCCGGAAACGTGCGCGGTCCAAGTCCCGAAAACGGCGGTGTACTCGGACCAAGTGCCGCGCCCGCTGCGGGGCCAACCGGTACTTCAGTGGCATATCAAACGCGCCGGTAGAATCGAGGAACTCGTTCGTCTGCGCGGGACGCTGGGAAGCGACGAGGTCGCGGCCGTCATGGCGGATCACGGTCCGCGCGGCCTTCCGGATGGCGCGTCGCCGTGTGTGCATACGGATTACTGGCGCACCACGGCGGCGCTACAGTGGTTCCCGGCGCGTCGCTCCGTCCGCGCCTGGTATGGCACCGCTTGCACCGCCAAGTACGTAGAGTTGGCTCTTTAACCCGATCTCCGAAGTTGAGCCGGGGGGTCGCCGTAGCGCAGGTTGGCAACCTGCTGTATCGCCGGCTGATAGCCGGCGGACGGCCCTTCTTCTCAGCGCGTCGGAAATAG
>CAINDV010000288.1 GCA_903847485.1 uncultured Verrucomicrobiota bacterium | reverse complement strand
TGCCTAAAATTCCAGTCACCATTCAGTGCTCCGCTCCCCGCCTCGGGAAGCAGTGTTGCCGCCTTTCTTTTCGTGTGTTTCGGGGTTCTGCCTTCTGCATGGATACGGCTTAGAGCGTGTATGGAAACGCATGGCGTGGTAGGGCGAGGCTTCTGCCGAGCCTCAACGACAGCGGTAATGAGCCTGCCGGACAGCTCGGCAGGAGCCTCGCCCTACCACGTCAGGTGTTTCCATACACGCTCCTAAAAAAGTTGTGGCCGGCGGTTCATATCTCGCGCGCAACCTTTCCGATGACCTCAACGGCCGGCCGCTCAGTCCGCCAACTCCACTTCGGCCAGTTTGGTCGCGGCGGCTTCCCAGGTGGGGGTAAGTTTGCGAATCTGGTCGCTGAGGTGGCGCAGTTCGCGGTTGATGGCGGCGGCGCGACCGCCTTGCGCGTAGGTTTCCGGTTTCTCGAGTTCGGCGGTCAGTTCGGCCTGTTGGGTTTCAAGGTCGGCAATTTCCTTCTCCAGTCGCTGGACCAGCGCCTGGGCGTCCTTGCGGCCACGCGACCGGGACTGACGCTGCTGGGCCTCGAGGCGCTTTTGCTCCTTGCGATCCGTCCCGGCGCGCGCCTGAGCCGGGTGGCGGGCGGCGGCTTGGGCGGCTTTCGCATCGAGTGCCGCTTTGTGGGCGGCGGTTTTGTCGAGGTAGTATTGGTAGTCGCCGGGATAGTGCGTGAGGTGGCCGTCTTGCACATGGACGACGTGATTGGCCAGCGCCCGGATGAAATAGACATCGTGGCTGATGAACAGCAGCGTGCCGTCGAACTGGTCCAGCGCGTAGAGCAGCGCATCCACGCTCGACAGATCGAGGTGCGTGGTCGGCTCGTCCATGAGCAGCAGGTTGGGCGGATCGAGGAGAAGCTTCACCAGCGCCAGCCGGCTCTTCTCGCCGCCGCTGAGAACGCTGACTTTTTTGAAGACATCGTCGCCCCGGAACAGGAAGCTGCCGAGCACAGTGCGCACAAAGGTTTCCGTGACCCGCTGCGGCGTGTCGAAGGCCTCCTCCAGCACGGTCATCTCCGGGTGGAGCGTTTCCACACGGTATTGGGAGTAATAGCCTTCCTTGACGTTGTGGCCGAGCTTGTACTCGCCGGCCTGCGGCGTGAGCACGCCGGCGAGGAGCTTGAGCAGGGTGGATTTGCCGGCACCGTTCGGGCCGACGAGCACCACGCGCTGGCCACGCTCGGCGTGGTAGTTGAGCTTGGTGTAGATCACGTTTGGGCCGTAGGCAAAGGCGACGTCTTCGAGCGTCACGACCTTTAGTCCGCTGCGCTGCGGTTGAGGAAAGGAGAAACCGATCTTGGCGTCGGCGTTCGTCGGTGCCTCGATTTTGTCCATGCGCTCGATCTGCTTGAGCTTGCTCTGAGCTTGGGCGGCCTTGGTGTTCTTGGCGCGGAAACGGTCGGCGAATTCCTGGAGCCGGGCGATCTCGCGCTGCTGGTTCTTGTAGGCGGCGACCAGTTGCTCCTCGTTGGCGGCGCGTTGCTCCAGGTAGGAATCGTAGTTGCCCCGGTAACGGAAGATGCGCGACTGCCGGATCTCCACGACGGAGGTGACTAGCTCGTTCAAGAATTCCCGGTCGTGCGAAATCATCAGGATCGCGCCGGGGTAATGCTTCAAATACTCCTGGAACCACAGCAGAGCCTCCAAGTCGAGGTGATTCGTTGGCTCGTCGAGCAGCAGCAGTTCCGGCTCGGACACCAACAGCCGAGCCAGGTGTGCCCGCATGACCCAGCCGCCGCTCATTTCTTTCGCCGGCCGCTGGAAATCCTTCTCGCGGAAAGCCAGCCCCCGGAGGATCGGCATCGCCTTCGGCTCCAATTGATACCCGCCCAGCGCGGCGAAGCGGTCCTGCACTTCGTGGAAATCCGCCGAGTCATGATCGTGGCCCTGCTCAAACGCCCTGAGCCGCTTCTGCAAGTGCCCCATCTCCGGCGTGATGGCGGTGGCCATTTCCAGCACGGTTTGGTCGCCTGCGGGCGCGGTTTCCTGCGCCAAGTGCCCGATCCGCACGCCGCGCTGAAACTCGACCAGGCCCGCGTCCGGCGGTTCCTCGCCGAGGATGAGCGAGAAGAGCGTGGACTTCCCGGCACCGTTGGGACCAACCAGGCCAATGCGGTCTTCGCGGTTGACTTGCAGCGTGACGTCGGCGAACAACGTGCGTCCACCAAACGCTTTGCTGACTTCGGAAAGGGTTAGCATGTGAGGCGCAGGATGCCGGAAAAACGGCCCCGGAGCAAGCCACGGCACAGCCGCAAGGAACAGACGGTCGGTTAGTGGCGGCGTTTTTGTTCTTCAATGCGCAGACGGTTTCTTGACACTGGCAGATTTCATTCGTTGAATACGCGCATGTCCAAGTCATTTCAAATCTCTCGTCGCTCATTTATTCGTAATTGCACGCTGACTGCCGCTGCCACGGGTTTGCCCCTGTGGTTTGTCGAGCGTGAGTTGGCGAACGCCGCCGAATCGACGCCCAAACCCCTCGGTCCCAACGACCGTCCCGGCATCGCCTTGGTCGGGTGCGGCGGTATGGGGCGCGGCGATGCCGGAAACGCCAGCCGCTTTGGCGACATTGTCGCCGTGTGTGACGTGGACGCCCAGCGTGCCGAGAGCGCGGCCAAGCAGTTCGCCAAGAACGGCAAAACGCCCGCGACGGCCACCGACTTCCGCAAGATCATGGAACGTAGCGACGTGCATGTTATCGTCCAAGGCACCCCCGATCACTGGCACACGCTGGTTAACCTAGCCGCCGCCAAGGCCGGGAAGGACGTGTATGGCGAGAAGCCGCTTACGCTGACGATTGACGAAGGCAAACACATCGTCAAAGCCGTGCGCGACCACCGGATCGTTTTCCAGACCGGCACGCAGCAGCGCAGCGAACGCAAGTTTCGCATGGCCTGCGACCTCGTTCACAGCGGCCGCATCGGCAAACTGAAACAGGTTAGCGTCTTCGTGCCGGCGGGTTTGCGGGAAGGCCCATTTAAGACCGCCCCGGTGCCGGCAGAACTGGACTGGAACTTCTGGCAGGGCCAGACGCCCAATGTGGATTATGTGAAGGAACGTTGCCATGTGACGTTCCGCTGGTGGTGGGACTACGCTGGTGGCCCGGTCACGGACTGGGGCGCGCACCACAACGACATTGCCCGCTGGGCCATCGGACTCGACGGCCCGGTGTCGGTCGAAGCCCGCGCCCTCACGGAGCCGATTCCCAACGGCTACACAACCCCGAGCGAATTCGACGCCACGCTGATGTGGGGCAATGGCGTCAAACAGGTTGTGCGCACGACGGTTGACGACACTTGGTTCGGCGGCATCGTCAAGGAGTCTGGCCAGCGCAACGGCATCAAGTTCGAGGGCACCGACGGTTGGATCTGGGTGAACCGTGAAGATCTCTCGGCCAGCAACGAGGATATCATCACCAATCCTTTGCCGGACAACGCCACCCGCGTCGAAGTCAGCAACGACCACATGAAGAATTTCTTCGACTGCGTCCGGTCTCGCAGAGATCCGATCTCCAAAATCGAAGCCGGCCACCGCTCCGCCTGCGTCGGCCATCTGATCATCATCGCCATGCGCGTGGGCCGGAAGCTCCAGTGGGATCCGACCGCGGAGGTTTTCGTGGGCGACGGAGCCAAGGAAGGTAACGCCCATCTCGCCCGCGAAATGCGCAAGCCCTACGACTATAGCTTCGTGGGGTGAGGCGCGTTTGAACGTCGCTGGTGGGTACGCGGAGAATTCCCGCGCTGTGATGGCGCTGGCCCGGATTCCAGGGCTGGTGCCTGGGTCGCTGTGAGATCGCCTTTGGCCCCGCCTGGCTTACCGGACTGAGGGTCTGCCGCCGACAAACAAAACGGCCCCAATGCAAGTACGGGGCCGGTTGGCTGAAAGGATGCTGGAAGCGCGTTACTCCACTTGCTTGAGCACGATGAACCAACCGGTGAAGTTCGCCGCATTGCCGCCGGTGACGAGCACTTCCCCCTTGGGCAACGGCTGCTTGATGCGCCCGACATTTTCGCCTTTGCCGACGACGTTCAACTCCACGCCGGCCCTGCCGAGGTTCTTGACGACGATCTGGCAATCCTTGCTCAGGTTCACTTTCTGTGTCCCGGACTCGGGCACGGTGATGGTCTGGCGTTTGACCTCGAAATAATTCCGCCACCGGAGCGGCAGCGTATTAAGCTTCTTTTCCACCTCCGCGCAGACCGGTTTGTGTTTGGGGTCGGGCGACTGCGCCTCGTTGGTGCCCCAGACGAGCGTGGCCTCAAGCTTAAGGTCATCGGCGACCATCGCCGCCGTCAGGCCAAACCACGTTACCAGCGCCAGTGCCGTGATGGTTAGATTGCTTGCGGATCGAAACTTCATAGCCAGTCATCATCCTGCGGCGGTGCTTCGTAATCTTTCGGCTCCTCCTCACTTGGATAGGACAGCCAGACCAAGGTGACGCCGTGAGCTTGGTCGCGGTAAGTCAGCGCCTCGGTGCCGGGAAACGAGGCTTCCACGCTGGAACCGCCTCGGCCCATTTTGGGGAAAACCGTCACACCGAAAGTCAACGCCAGAACCGCCAGCCCCGCCGCAGGGAGGATCAGGCGGCGCCACCATTGCAAGACGGGGCTGGGCGCGCGGTGTTCGCCGACGGACTCCAAGCGGTTGATCTCCTGCTCGATCTTCGACCAGTAAAACTCCCGGCTCTCGGGCAACTGCGGCATCGGCTCGTTGGCCCCAAGGGCCTGCCGGACCATCTGCAACTCGGCGAGCAACGCACGCGCTCCGGCGTCCGTGGCCAGGCGTGCCTCTACTTTGCGGCGGGCGCTGGCGGACAGTTCGCCGTCGGCATACGCCTGTAGTTCCCATTGCCTTTCGTCAGTCATATCCAAGCACTCAACTCTCTTGTTCTCGTTTCCAACTGGCCATCAGAACCGCCATCCGGCGACGCGCGTAGAACAACCGCGACATCACCGTGCCGATGGAGCACTTCATCGCCTTGGCGATCGCTTTATACTCCAGGCCTTCAAATTCATGCAGCACCAGCACCGTGCGGTGAACCTCGGACACCTGCGCGAGCGCTTGATCAATCCGCCGCCGCAAATCCGCCCGCTCCAGCCCCTCGGTGGGGTTCACCGTGACCACCGGCATGTAGCGCTCGACGCCGCCGGATTCCTCCGCCATCAACTCAATGGACTCGGCCTGGTGGCGCTTGCGTCGCCGCAGGGCGTCGAGGCACAGGTTGATGACGATCCGCGTCATCCAAGTGCTGAAGCTCGATTCGCCCTGGAACTGCTTCAACCGTTGCCAGCCCTTCACCCAAGCTTCCTGAGAAAGATCCATCGCTTCGTCTTCATTCCGCATCATCCCAAAGGCGCGGGCGTAAATCTTGCCGCGGTGCCGGGCCACCAACTCTTCAAAGGCCTGCATGTCGCCCTGCTTCGCCCAACTTACCAGCGCTTCGTCGGCAGCGGCGGAATGTTCTCGATTGGCGCTCATTGGTCTGACGGTAGATACTCTGACCCTATTCAAGCCGGATCAAAGCCGACCCTTGGTGCTGGGAATCTGGTCCGCAATGCGCGGATCCCGCTGGCACGCGAAGTCCACCGCCCGGGCAAACGCCTTGAAAAGCGCCTCAACCACATGATGCGGTTCGTCGCCGTAGAGCAGCTCCAGGTGGAGGTTGCAGCGGGCTTCGTTGGCGAAACCTTGGAAAAATTCACGCGCCAGCCCAAACCGGAAGGCGCTGGAGACATCCTGCGCCTGTTCCGCCTTGGTGACTTTGAAGGCGTAGGTGTTCAAGCCGCGCCAGACCAGATACGGACGACCGCTGAAATCAATGACACAGCGTGCCAGGCACTCGTCCATCGGCACAAAGGCCTCGCCGGTAAGCGGGTTCCGTGGATCGAAGCCCGTGCCGTAGCGCCGGAGACCACGCTTGTCGCCCAGCGCCTGCGCAAAAGCTTGCCCTAGCGCAATGCCGCAATCCTCCACCGTATGGTGCGCGTCCACTTCCAGGTCGCCCTGGCAGCGGAGTTTCAAGTCCACCACCGCATGCTTCGCGAAGAGCGTCAGCATGTGGTCGAAGAAGGCGACGCCGGTGCGGATGGAGCTTTTACCAGTGCCATCCACGTTGAGACGAAGAGCAATCTTCGTCTCCTTGGTGGCTCGCTTGATCTCGGTTTGACGGGTCTGCATGGGCGGAGCTTAAACGTCCGGAGCCGGTCCTGACAACGCACAACTCGCCACGTCGTCAACAAAAAGGCCCGAAACCACGGGCTTCGGGCCGGAAATGCTGCTCTCGCCGCGCCGCGATCACTGCGCCGCATCGGCATGCACCGTGCAGGTAGACTTGTCCTTGACCGCGCCGACGGCGTAAGTGCCGCCGGCGGGGCAGGAGGGAAACTGGCTGTTCTTGAGATACACCTTGACGTCATCTTCGGAGGGCGTGTCGTTGTCGGACTTCTTGTTTTCCGTGGCCCACATGATCTTGGCGCTGTCAATCTGCTCCCGGTTCATGGAGCAGACCTGCCTCTTGGCCGTGCCGGTAGCCTTCATGAAATTGGGCACCGCCACGGCAGCCAGCAGGCCGATGATGGCAATGACAATCATGATTTCCACCAGCGTGAAACCTGCGCTGCCTGTCGTTTTGATTCTCATAATACTCTGTGTGTCGTGTTGAGTTCGTTGCGCGCCGCTGCTGCCGTGCGGCCCGGTCACGGGCGGGAGTTTAGAGCCTCGCCCGAGACGGGCAATCTCAAACCGCATGCCCGGCCCGGCCCGAACCTCACCAAATGCTACGGATTTCAACACCATGGTCCCGGAAAAGTTGCCGGGTTGAAACACCCTTGCCGCTTGCCCGACGCCGGTTCGCTGCCTAGCCTGTCGGCTATGTCCATTGATCGCAACGCGAAGATTTTTGTCGCCGGCCACCGGGGCATGGTCGGCAGTGCCATTTACCGTGAACTACAGCGCCTGGGCTTCACCCGCTTGGTGGTGCGCACGCGCGTTGAACTGGAGCTCCTGGATTCAGCCGCTGTCACGCAATTCTACGCCGCCGAGCAGCCGGAGTTCGTCTTCATCGCCGCCGCCCGGGTAGGTGGCATCCTGGCCAACAGCCAGCGTCCGGCGGAATTCATCTACGAGAACCTACAGATCCAAAACCACCTCATCTTCGGCGCGCACACGGCGAAGGTGCGCAAGCTCCTCTTTCTCGGCAGCTCCTGCATTTACCCCAAACTCGCCCAGCAGCCGATCCCGGAATCGGCCCTGCTGACTGGGCCGCTGGAGCCGACCAACGAATGGTATGCCGTGGCCAAGATCGCCGGCATCAAACTATGCCTGGCGCTCCGCCGGCAATACGGCGATGACTTCATCTCCAGCATGCCTGCTAATCTCTACGGCCTGAATGACAATTACGACCTCCAAGGCTCGCACGTCCTGCCGGCGCTCATCCGCAAGTTCCACGAGGCGAAAGTCGCGGGTGCGCCGGCAGTGACCTGCTGGGGCAGCGGTTCGCCGTTCCGCGAATTCCTCTACGCCGATGACCTGGCCCGCGCCTGCGTCTTCCTAATGGAAAACTACAGTGCCGACGAGATCATTAACATCGGCTGCGGGGAGGAACTGACTATCAAGGCCCTCGCCGAGACGGTGCAACGGATCGTTGGTTACTCCGGCCAGATCGTCTGGGACACCACTAAGCCCGACGGTACCCCGCGCAAACTCTTGGATGTCTCGCGCCTCTTTGCGCTGGGCTGGCGACCGCAGGTGAACATGGAAAGCGGACTGCGCCTCGCCTACGCCGATTTCCTGAAGAACCCGGGGTGCCGCTAAGCCGTATCAATGCAACAGGAGAGGCATCGCGCCTATCTCTGACATCGAAGGGAAAAGGTTCTGGTGAAGAAATCCTTGTACCGTAAGGGGGACGGTCCTCACTGGCCAAGTGTCCGGGGATGGGCATCGGGTAGATGACAGCGGATTGGCATCGGCAGGCACCCCGGAATGGGTTACTGTCGGCGGATGAAAAACTCGTGAGATCAGGCGGCGGGAGAGACCTCTGAGGTAGTCTGGCAACATGTTTTTTAATCCCGAATTCCGAAGTAGACCGGCGTTTTTGGGGTGCCGGCAGCCCCAGGTTTCAGATGTGACCGCCCCCCAGGACCAGCCGGTCCTCGGGTGGCACCAACTTCGGCGAAGGGTATTTCAGCCAGTCCAAAGCCGCGT
>CAINDV010000287.1 GCA_903847485.1 uncultured Verrucomicrobiota bacterium | reverse complement strand
GTGGCCCTGGGTGCTGGTGCCGTCAAAGACCTGCGGCCCCCAGACCAGCAGGCCGCCGCTAGCCAGGTCGTAGATGTTGAAGGTGAGGATGTAATCCGCCGTGGGCAGGTTGGTGCCGTTCGCGTCGGTCAACTGGCCCTGGTAGTTGATGAGCGCAGGGACGGATTGGGCCGCCAGTTGGCCACAAGAGAACGCAAAGAACGCAAAGAGGAGAACGAGTCTTTTCATGGAAAGTGTGAGATGATTGCCAAGGTGTGAACAGGGAGGCATAGGATTTCGATGGGAGGCGCTTCCCCAACTGTAGGAGCCGACGTGAGGAGGCTTCGTAGCGGCGGTTCGGCAGAGCGCCGCCAGCTTTCTGTTTCGGGGCCGAGAATGGCGGCGGTCGCCGGTTCGCTGGTACGCAAGAGCGCCGAATGCCAATTCGGCGCGAACCAGAGGCTCTGGCTCCCACCCGCCGCGCCGAACCGGAGTTCGGCACCCCGGCGTAGCGGCGGTCTGGCGACCGCCGCCATTCTTTTCGCGGGGAGGAGAAGTTGGCGGCGCTCTGCCGAGCCGCCGCTACGAAGCCTCCTTACGTCGGCTCCAGGGTTGGGAGAGAACCTCATGGGATTCTATTTTGCGGCAGCAGGGCTTCGGAGTCGTGGTGGGCCGGCTGGTCAGAGGCCGTCGTTCAAGGTCTCCACGCGGGCGGCTTGATGGAGGCGGAAGTAGCCTTGCACCACCAGGTCCGAGGCGTGCAAGCCGGAGAGGGTTTCCCGGTAGGTGCCGCCGACCTGGGTGTCGCCCCAGCCGGAAAGCGCCAAGCCATCCGGCGGCGCTCCCGCGAAGTGCAGTTCCAGCGTGCGTTTCACCGTCCAAGATTCCTTCGTGTAGGGGCCGGCGGGGAGGTCCGTTTTGACAGTCAGAGGGGCACCCCGGTCGTCCAGGTTGTCGTGGTCAGGGTGGAAGCGGTGGACGAAGGGGTTGAGGGGGCTGTTGTAGCCGTTGGTGATGGCGCAAAGGAAGACGCTGGCGTTGGCCCCAAACAGACCGGTGCCATTCATGGGCAGGGGATCGCGGAAGCTGAAGGCGGCGGAGCTGAAGCGCCGGCCCACGGCTTTGCCGTCGCGCAGGGTCGCCCCGACGAGGCCGTTGGTGCGCTGTTCATCGGTGAGGAGGACGTAGCGGCCCGGCACGGCCACGCCGCCGGCGGAGTTGGTCTGGCCTTGACGCCACATGAGAAGGGCGCGTTGGAGCAACCGGGCCTGGCCGGCGGCGTCCACATGGACGAGGAGGCGGAACTCGAATTCGGAGGCGGTGGGCACCGGGGCCAGCGGGTTGGCCCCGGAAGGCTGGCTGACATTGGTGAGGGTAACGGTGCCGACCCAAAGACCGGTGTGGGGCAGGCCGGGGGTGCCGTCTTTGCTGGCGCGGCTGCCGGTGCCGGTGATCCAGCCGTCCATGCCTTCGGCGGAGACGGGCACGAGCAGGCGGGTGAGGTTGGCGGCCTCGGTGACTTCCAGGAGGGATTGGTAGGTGGCGGCGGCGGCTCCCGAAGTTAGCGTGAAAGGCGTCATGTCCGCGCGCCGGACAGCGAGGCGCAGTTCCCAGGTGCCGCCGGGGGGAAGGTTAGAATAGACAAGCGTGGTGGCGAGGTTGGTCCAGCCGACTTTCCCGCCCGCGAAGTCGTTTTGCCACCAGGAGAGGGGCACGGAGCCGGCCTTGACGGGCAGGCCGGCCGTGACGGGGATCGGCTCGGACGCCAGCAGGCGCACGGCCACGGTGCGGTTCTGGTTGGTGGAGGGGTTGCGGATGCGGAGGGTTTGCTCGGTGAGGGTGCGGCCGAAGTCCAGGCCGGAGCGCCGTTCCAACTGGACTTCCAACGGCCCGGCGTAGTCGGGCAGGCCGGTGCTGCGGATCCAGAAGGCCTCGCCGCGCTGCATGAGGTTGGTGGCGGGGTTATTCACCTGGCTCCAGAGGCCGCTGGCGCTCAGGCGGTACACGCGGTTGGTGGCCAGCGCAGGCGAGTTGGTGAAGAAGGCCTGGAGGGTGGGCGGGCTGTTCGTAGGCAGGGGGAAGCCGACGAAGTTGAGCGCGCTGGCCAGCCAATCGGGCGAACGGAGGATGGGGGTGCCCTTGGCGGTCCAGGTCGTCACCGGGGCGTTGTCGGCCAATTTGATGAGGTACGGCCGGCCGCCTTCCAGCGTGAACAACTGGCTCAGCCCGCCGAGGGGGTGGGCGTTGGGCAGCCAGATGAGCCAGTTGGGCTGGCTGGCGACGATCTGGTTGGGATCATCAATGAACTGGACGGTGGTTTGGCGGCGGTTGAAGCGCCAGACGGTTTCGACCGGCAAGCCGGCGAACACGGCGTCGCACTCGCGCGGCTCGGGCTGGACTTCCAGGAAGACGGCGTTCCAGCCGGGACGCAGGGTGATGGTTTGCGCGGCCCATTGGGCGGTGGCGGGCAGGCTGCTCAGCAGACAGAAACTGAACGAGAGCAGGCCGGCAAGGGGGCGGAGGTGGCGGGGGAGTTGGGGTTTCATAGTTCGAGTTTGAGGCGATAAAAGTAAGGGCCAGGGGGCACGGTGTTGGTGTCCACGAAAGTGTTTAAGGGTGGGGTGCCGACGAGGTTACTGCGGATGACGCTGTAGTTGGTGGAAAGGACGCTCGGGTAACGCAGGAGCGTGTAGGAGCGGCCTTCGGCGCTCTGCCAAGTGACTTCGAAGCGGTTGTTTGGAAGCGGGCGGGAGGACATGAAGACAAAGGCGGAGTTCTTGTCGGTGGGATCGGTGCCGGCGAGGAACTCCTGCAAGTTGCTCATGCCGTCGCCATCGGGGTCGGCGTTGGGATCCACGAAGTCGCCGAAGTAGAGGTCTTCCCACCAGTCGCAGATGCCGTTGTGGTTAAGGTCGGCGCAGGGGGCGTTGATGGTCAGGTCCACTTGTTGGACCTTCCCGCGCAGCGTCTGACCGGCCGCCACGTTAGCTTGGGCCGGGATGACGAACGCTGCTGAATAACCATCCACGGTGACGACGGAGCGGTAATAGTTGGTGGTGGAAATCAACTGGAGCACGGCTGGATTGGTAACGATGGCGGACGGCAAGCTCGTCTCGCACGGCACGCGAAGGGCGTAGGAGAATTGCCCGAGCACGTTGCCCAGCGGCAGGGTGAGGCTGACCACCCGGCCGTTGGGAAGGCCGTTGGTCAGTTGTTCAAGCCGCCAGAGGAGAGTGCCCGCAGTGACGCGGGCGTTGTATTGTCCCGTGTTGCGGATGGTGCCGTAGAAAACCACGTCGGGTTCGGGAACGCCGTCGGCGGCAAGCCGGAAAGCGGAGGGGAGGAAGAGGCTCAGCAGCAGCATGAGCGCGATGGGTTTGGGCTGAAGTGTGGATTTCATAAGGATGATCGGTTCAGTTGAAATGACTTGGGGAGAGTGGTTGGCGCTGGTGAGACAAAGGAAGGTCTTGGAATGAAAGGGCTTGCGCCCAAGCTGCACACGGAAGGAAGGCGCGGTGGTGGACGCGCCGCGATTTGCCGTGGCAGTCCATCGGCGGCAGAAACGCGGATCGAACGCGGATCGTATCGCGGGAGTTGTCAGGCCATTGGCGCAAACCAAGCCCGCTCCAGCTTGGCTGGCCAAGCAGGCTGCGCTGAGGTGCGAATTCACACACACGGAATTTCATGCGCGGACATTGCGCACCGAATGGGAACCCATGTCAAGCGGCGTGATTCGGGAGATATGGTTATGCGCCTTACTCCAGCGACCACAACCGCCAAGGTAACGCGCCACCCTTCGCCACAGGCTGTTGCGCCCGCTTGAGTAAGGTGCATCCCCAGATCGAGAGATTCGAGGCAAGGCGCTCCTCGGCCGACTTCCGGGCATCGCTTTGGCGCTGCCATCGCCCCAGCACAGCAGAAGTTCGGCTGGGTTGGCCTGCGCGTCGAGCAGGGGTTGGCGTGCCAGAAGCAGCGCCGCGCGGGCTGCGAGGGCGGCACGGGGACAACTCCTGTTGCTTGTCAGGTTTGTTTTCACGGTTCAGTCATTGCGGCGGGCAGGCATTTGCCCGTCACCAGTTAATCGCTCGCCGAGGACCGTTTCTTTCAAACCGACGCAACTTTTTCCATTTTTTCTGGTTTCCGGTGAAAGAACAGGTTGACCGGGAGCGATTAACTGGGCAGAACAATGCTGCGCACGATGCACACCACCGACCCTTATCCGACCCGGCAGAGCCTGCTCATACGGCTCAAGGACTGGGATGACCACGAGGCGTGGAAGCGGTTCCACGACACGTACCACCGGCTGATCTTCAGCACGGCCATCCGG
>CAINDV010000286.1 GCA_903847485.1 uncultured Verrucomicrobiota bacterium | reverse complement strand
TGACATTCTTGTCGGCGTGGGTGTCTGCCGAGGTACTGGCCGACAAGAATGTCGGCGCTCCGACTACTCAGTTCCTGGATAAGCTTCGGCAGCGCCGGAAACCAAGCCTCCTTACGTCGGCTCCTACAGTCTTGAAAGCGGCTCATGTCTTGGGGCTTTCTTAGTTTTGTGGTGCGGTGGGGCGCTGGAGATTCCATCCGCACTCATAGCTTCCACTCGTTATCCACTGGCAGATCTACATGCATCCGCGTGAACTTGCCCGGTTCGCTCTCCACGGTCAACTCGCCATGATGCTCCTTCACCAAGCCGTGGCTGATAGCCAGGCCCAGGCCGGTGCCTCGGTCACGCGGTTTCGTCGTGAAGAACGGATCAAACATCCGCTGGCGGACGGCGGGCGTGATGCCCGTGCCGTGGTCCTCGACAGTTATCCGAATCCAGGGCCGCCCCGCCTTCTGGATAAGGGACGCGGCCAAGTGTAACACTTTGTCCGGGTCCGAGCTAGGATAGCGCTCGTTCAAGGCATCGCGGGCGTTAGTCATCAGATTCATTAGTACCTGCTGGATTTGCAGGCTGCGGCATTTCAGGGCGGGCAGGTCGGCGGGCACGTCCAGAGTGAACGTGATCTGGTCCCGCCGTATGACCGTGCGGAGGAGCGACAGCGTGCCCTCGATAATGTCCGTGACGTTGGCCAGGCTGTGGCTTTCGCTGTCCTGGCGGGCGAAGCGGAGCAGGTTGCGCACGATGATAGCCACCCGCTCGGTTTCATGCAGAATTTCCCGGGCAAATTCGGCGGTGCGGCTGCCGGGGACGGCGGCGTCGAGGACAAGCTGGGCATAGTTCATAGCCCCGTTGATAGGGTTATTGATCTCATGGGCGACGCCGGAGGCGAGGGTGCCGATGGCTTCGAGTTTTTGCTGCTGGCGCACCTGGGCGTCCAAGGCGGCCCGCTCCTGGGCCAGACGCCGGCGCTCGGTGATGTCGGTAAAAGTGCAGGCGTATTGGTTGGGCGCGGGCCGAAACGCCGACACCTCGAAGGTCATGCCCAAGGCCGCGGCACTCATCTCGAAATGCACCGGCTCGCCGGTCAGCGCCACCCGGCCAAACGTCTCGATCCAACTCGGTTCGAGGGCAGGAAACACTTCCAGAATGGTCTTACCCACCACCGCTTCCGCCTTCATCCCGAAGATGCGTTCAAAAGCCGAATTAACGGCCAGGTAACGGCTGTTAATCGGCCGGCCCTGCGCGTCGCAGATGATCTCGCTGTGGGCAAAACCGTTCTGCATCTCGCGGAACAGCATCCGATAGCTCGCTTCGCTGGCCCGCAGCGCCTGGCTCATCTGCTCTGTCTGCCCGCGGGCCGCCACGGCATCCCGCATCAGGTTGAGCGCGGCCTGGCGGGATTGGCGGATCGCTTCCTCTGCCTTCTTGCGCTCGGTGATGTCCGTGATGACACCGGTGACCCGCGTCGGACGGCCATCCTGGTCCCGCGTAGCGACCTTGCCGTGATCAGAGACCCATTTCCAGCCACCGGACTTGGTGCGCATCCGGAACTCGGAGGCATAGACCGGCAGGCGCCCTTCGACATGCCCGGTCAGGCGTTCGAGCACGGCCGGCAGATCCTCGGGATGGAGGTGCTGCTTGAAGAAATCCACGGTAGGCTCAACCTCGCCGAGCTGATACTCCAGCAGTTGCGCCCAGCGCTCGCTGAAAACAACCGCGCCGGTTTGGGGACACCAATCCCAAGTGCCCAATTCCCCGCCCTCCAGCGCAAATTCGAGCCGCTGACTGCTCTCCCGCAGCGCCGCCTCCGCCTGCTGGCGCTCGGTGATGTCGGAAATGATGCCATGCCAGAGCGTGCCACCATCCGCCATCCGCTCGGGCGACGCATCGGACAAGCGCCACCGCAAGCCTTGCCGCGGCAGCACCACCCGGAACTCACAATGGAACGGCTGGAGGGTGCGGGCTGATTCCTGGATGTCGGCGACAATGCGGTCATAGTCGTCCGGGTGCAGCCGCCCGAACACCGGGGTGGCATCCTCCCGCACCGCTTCGGGAGTCACTTCGTAGATGTCGTTCATACCCGGGCTGGCGAACGGGAAGGCGGAGCGCCCGTCCGGGTACAACCGATATTGATAAACCACCCCCGGCACCTGCG
Organism: uncultured Verrucomicrobiota bacterium; assembly: GCA_903847485.1. Classification (GTDB taxonomy): domain Bacteria; phylum Verrucomicrobiota; class Verrucomicrobiia; order Limisphaerales; family JAJXZI01; genus CAINDV01. The sequence goes on along the minus strand of CAINDV010000286.1, from coordinate 1,995 downwards.
AGGTGAGCTTGACGATCATGCCGTGGCTCTCCCGCAACGCCGCCTCCGCCTGCCGCCGCTCGGTGATGTCTTGGTGGAAGGCTAAGTAGAACGGCTGGCCGTCGAGGTTGATTAAGCTGGTGGTGACGGCGAGCGGGAAGCGGTGCCCATCCTTATGGTAATGCTCGACCTCAAAGCGGAGGACTTCCCCGGCCTGGATGCGGCGCAGGAGGTCAGCGCGGTCGGACAGCGGGATTACATCCAGAGCCTGGAGATCCATGTTCTTCATCTCCTCCACCGTGTAGCCGTGCATCTTGGCAAAGGCCTGGTTGACCTCGGTTATGTGTCCCTCCGGCGTCATGAGGAAAAGCCCTTCGTTCGCCTGATCGAACAGGTTGCGATGGCGCTGTTCACTCGCCTGCAGCCTCTCCTCCGCCTGCCGGCGCTCCGTAACATCCCGACAAATGCTCATCATTGCGGACTGGCCCTGCCACACTATCCGCCTGGCGTTGACTTCCACCGCGAGCGTCGTCCCATCCTTCCGCCGATGGTGGGTCGCAAAGTGATGGCTTCCCTCGGTCATTAGTCGGGCAATGCGGGCAGGCATGTGGACGGCCTCTTCCGGGGTGTCCACCTGGGCGATGCTCAGGGACCTGAGTTCCGCCAGCGGGTAACCGTAGAGCTCCCCCGCCCGGCGATTTACCACCAGGATTTGTCCGGCCGCGTCATGAATGAAAATGGCGTCGGCGGCGCTCTCGAACAGGGTCCGGTATTGGTCCTCGCTCTCGTTCAGCCGGAGCTGCGCGTCCCGCCGCTCGGCCAGCGCGGCCGCCAGCAACAGGCCGGTCATACCCATCATCCCAAGAAACATCTGCACGGCGAGCAGTCGCAGCGGGGCATCCGCTCCGCCCAACGGGAAGTGTCCCAGGCCGGCTGCGGTGTAACCGATGGCGATCACTGAAACGGCGGCCAGCAGCATCGTGGTGCCCCGCAGACCGTAACGTAGCGCCGCCCAAAAGATGAACCCGAACAGCAGGTAGGGCCGGAGGTCGAAGACAAGAGGCACCCTTTCCCAACCAAAGATGATCCAAGTCACCGCGCTACCCAGGGCCAGCATAACCGCCGCCTCCAGCCTCCGGCCCCAGCTCAGGCTCGCCAGCGGCGGCCATGAACCGGCCCAGACCACGATCAGCGGCGTGACCAACAGCAGCCCCAGCCCATCGGCGACCCACCAGGTCGCGTAGAAGGTCCAGAACTCTTTGCCTATGTCGAGGTGGGCGGTCCCGGCGCCGATCAACGCGGTGGCGGCGTTAACCACGATGACTGCGCTTATCAAGGCCAGCACCTCGCGCACCCGGGCGAAACGAATGTGGTCGCCGCCTAACCGGGTGATTAGCCAGGCGGAGGCCGCCGTTTCGCCGATGTTTGCCACCATGAAACCCACGCTGGCAAGCATGGGCCGGGTGGTGGTCAGGTTGGCCGCCATGCCGGCGGCGAAGAGACACCCGAGCAAAGCCGGCCACTGCCGCCGCGGGCTAAGTAACAGCGCGGCCAGCGCCACCCCGGCGGCGGGCCAGATCGCCGCGACCAGACCGAAGGAATCTGGAAACTGGAAGGCCAGCACCTGGGTGCTGAAATACGCCAGCGCACTCAAACCCAAGCGCAGCGGCAGGTCCATGCCCGTGGGCCGGGCCAGCGGGTCAGCTTGCTTCATAGGCGGGGCCAAGTGGCGTGGTGGCAGGGGCGACTGATCTGGGCCTGGGCGACACCGGTGCGGTAGCTCTTATTCGAGCAATCATGGGGCAATGCTACGCCATGAAAATCCGCCACGCAACGGCGGAATTTCATGGCCGCAGGAGGGCGGTGCATCCTCAGGTTGTCGGTGCCGCGACGGTTCCCGCGCGTGGAACGTCGCCCTTTGCCCAGCGTAAGAGCGTGTAGGATAACGCCTGGCGTGGTAGGGCGAGGCTCCTGCCGAGCCGTTCGGAGAATCATTGCCGCTGCCGTTGAGGCTCG
>CAINDV010000285.1 GCA_903847485.1 uncultured Verrucomicrobiota bacterium | reverse complement strand
CTCGAGCACGGTCGGCACGAAATCCACGACGTGACCGGGGGTTTGGCGCAATTCGCCCTTGGCGCTGATGCCGGCGGGCCAATGCACGATCAGCGGCGTGCTGATGCCGCCTTCGTGAACCCAGGTCTTGTGCCGGCGAAAAGGGGTGTTGCAGGCGCTGGAAAAGCCCGGCCCGAGGCACAGGTAACTCTTCGCGCTGCCGGGCGGCGCGGCGGGATCATGTCCGCCGTCCCGCACCATGATCTCCGCACTGGCGCCATTGTCGGACGCGAAAAAGATGATCGTGTTGTCGAAGGCTTTCATCGCCTTGAGCTGCGCAATGATCCGCCCGATCTCCTGGTCCATGCGGTCCACCATGGCGGCATGAATCGCCATTTTCGTCGCCTGGAACCGGCGCTGTTCCTCCGTGAGTTCGCTCCACGGGAAGGGGCGGTTCACCTCGCCCGGACCGAACTTCTTGATGTCTTCCGGGAAAGCGTAGGGCGGGCCGATATTGCGTTCGAGCGCAGACAGAGTTGTGGTGACGATGCCCATCTTCTTTTGCCTTGCGAAGCGCGCCTCCCGCATCGTCTCCCAGCCCGCCAGGTATTTGTCGCGATACTTGGCGATGTCCTGCGGCAGTGCGTGCAGCGGGAAGTGCGGCGCGGTGAAGGCGATGTATTGGAAGAAGGGCTGGTCCGGGCATTTGGCCGCGTGATCCTTCAGGTATTCGACCGCGTGGCTGGCGATGGCGATGGTGTCGTAGTAGCCGCTCCCTTCGGCAGGCGGGGGTGCCGGCCGGTCGTCGATTGAATTGCCCGCCCCGCCGAAGTAATTGCCCCGGTTGTTGACGTTGAACGACCGGTCGAATCCGCTGGCGAGCACTTTGCCGTCAATATGCCACTTGCCGCTGTGGTAGCACCGGTAGCCGGCGAGCTTGAGAAACTCCGGCAACAATCGCGCCCAGGACTGCCGCACACCCTGGATGCCGCCGGGAACGTCGGGCAGGGCGTCGCGATGAATCTGCTGCGCATAATATCCCGTGAGCAGGGCGCCGCGGGAGGGCCAGCAGCGGGTGGTGTTGTAGAACTGGGTGAAGCGCAGACCGTTTGCCGCCAGCCGGTCAAGATTCGGCGTGGCGATGTCCGAGCCGTAACAGCCAAGGTCGGAATAGCCGAGATCGTCGGCGAGAATGAAGACGACGTTGGGCTTCGTTGGCGGCGCACCGACGGCGTGCAACGGCGCCAGTTGCGCCACGAGCAGGAAGGTGAGAAAGATTGTGGGTGGTCGTGTGATCATGGCTTGATTTGCGTAGATTTACGAATGCAGCCGTAAAAGGCGCTGCAGAGTGTTTTGCTGGTTTCGCCGAGAAGGGAAAGCCCGTTTCTTAGCCTTGGCGGCGGATGGGCGGGGTTTGTCCGCGTTCGCGGGCACGGCATAGTTCACCGCTTTCACTAGGGCGTCGAACTCGGCATTCAGTTTCGCCGTCTCGGCGGGATCGGCGGCGAGGTTGAAGACTTCGGTCCATTCCGCGTGGCCGGGGTATTTCACGAGCTTCGCGTTGACCGCGCGGACGCCCAACGAGGGTGGGAGTGTCCCCCCGCCGTTTTCGTAGAAATATTCGGCCAGGAAAGACTGGCGCCAATTCGCGGGCTTCTGGCCGGCGGCGAGTGCTTTCCAGCTCACGCCCTGCATCTCACGGGGCAGGGGCACGCCCGCGAGGTCAAGGAAAGTCGGGGCAAGGTCAATGTTGAGCACCATCTCGTCAACGACCTTGCCCTTGCCGAAGAGGCGCGGGTAACGCACGAGCATCGGGATGCGGAGCGACTCCTCGTATATGGAGCGCTTGTCGCCAAGGCCATGTTCGCCGAGGTAGTAGCCGTTGTCGCTGGAGTAAACCACCACGGTGTCGTCGGAGAGGCCGAGTTCGTTGAGGGCGTCGAGCAACTTGCCGAGGTTCTCGTCGGCACCGGTAACGTGGCGGAGGTAATCAAGATGCACGGAGTTGGCGGCGAGGGGATGCGGCTGATTGCCGCCTTCCGGGGGCGGTCCGTGAAAGATGGCCCGTGCATCGGAATACGGCGCTGGGCGGCTCGTTTCGCCGGCGTAAAGGTTACGCAGGCGTTCGGGGAGATTCGTGCCTCCCCGCGGACTGTGCGGGCTTTTGAAACCGACCACCATCGAGAATGGCCGGTCGCGATTCTGCTTCATCCACTCAATTGCGTAATCGGTGCTGACATCGTCAATCCAGCCCTTGGTGGGGGTGGACACGCCGTTGATTTCGATCGGGCAATCCTGGTAGCGGCCGTGGGCAATGAAGCTCGCCGAGTAATCGAAGCCAGGGCGCTGGCCGCGCTGGTTGCCCATGTGCCACTTGCCGATGTAAGCGGTCCGGTAACCGGCGGCGCGCAGCAGCGTGGCGTGCGTGACGGAGTTTTCGGGGAAAGACGTATGATTGTTGATGACGCCGTTGAGGTGGTTGTAGCGGCCAGTGAGGAACGCGGCCCGGCTCGGGGAACAAAGCGAGAGGGTGACGAAAGCGTTCCGGAACCGTACGCCTTCGGCGGCCAGCCGGTCCATGCTCGGCGACTTGAACCACGGGAAGCGCGCCCGCTCGCCCTGCTCGCGCTGGACGACGCCCATCGCGTCCCAGCGCTGGTCGTCCGTGTAGATAAACAGAAGGTTCGGCTTACGATCGGCAGCGTGCAACGGCGTGGCGCAGGCGAGTGCGGCGAGGAGCCACGCGACGGCGCGACGGCGGAGGGTTCGGGCGGTAGCATTCATGTTCTTTTTGTTCTGGTCATTATCGAGTGCTATGCGACGCATCTTGGGCAAACCTATTTCACGGGCTCAACGAACTCGCCCTTGTCATTTCTAACGACATCGACGGAAGCGCCGTGTAGGCGCGGGTGAGCACGGCGATGTTTCGGTCATCACCCTGCAACTCGCTCACCGGGCGTGACAATATCCCATCCAGCGGCACAAGCCCACTGTTATTGCGTGGCACGGTGAAGCCGTAGAGCCCGATGCCTGCCTTGAAGGCCTGCGGAACCACTTTGGTGGCGTCCTGCCCGTTCCATCTTGCCAAGCAGGTAATGAGGCGGGCGTGCTTGCCGGTCATGGATTTCACGGCGTCGATGCGCTTCATGTCGCCGCTCTCGTTCATCAGCCAATCGGCCTCCTTGTGCATGTCGGAGTTCACGACATGCGGGTAATTCGCGGCCGGGCCGAGACAATAGGTGCCGAAATACCAGATCCCATCGTGGACCAGCGAACCGTACGGGTAGCGTCCGCGGTAGGGTGCCGCAAGGGCTTGATTGGGAGGCGAGGTGTTGCGGATGGTCAACTTGAGGGGATCATCGCCGAGCAGCACGGCGTGACCGGTGCGAAATCCGTTTGCCAGGCTGCCTCCGGAAGTGCATTTCACTCCGTCGGTGATCCCGTCGGTCCATGGCGAATAGAGGTTTCCGTCGCTGGCCCAGGACGGATAAAAGGTGTCGCCAGCCCGATAGTCACTGTGACGGCCGGTGAAGAAGATCCACGCCAGCGTCGGCGAACGCTCGAATGGGCACTCGGCGGGAACAACGGACCGCCACATGAATCCATTCGTGGCGTTAGTCTTCGTGGTTGTGTCATCAGCCGCCGCGTCGGCGGCGATGACGAATCCATGCATCAAGCATAATGACAACAGCCGTCTCATCGGGTTCTGCTTTCGTGATCGGCTTGAATCCAAGAAGTGATCTTAGTTGCGAACGTTTTCACTGTCCTAATTTTCGGCCTCCGTCAGCGGCGGGATCTTCATCTCTTCCAACCAGACGCTCAGCGGAGAGCGGGCCGGGATGAAACCATCGGCCGGCCGGTTGTTCATTGGGAAGTTGCTGACTGCAATCGTCACCTTGCCGCCCTTGAATTCGTTGCGGAGATCGGCCCGGATATAGCCGCCACGGGGCTTGCCGCCCTCTCTTCGCCAGGCGACCACGCCGCCTTTGGACTCGGCCAGCAGCCTGCCGTTGACATAGATCGCGTAACCCTCGCCTGAATTGGCGTGCGCGCTGCCGCCGACCACGATCCGGTAGCGGTAGCCCTCCTTAAACGGCGGCAGATCGAAGCGCCGGCGCAACAGCAACACGTCCTTCTCGCACACCGTTTTGGGCAGAGTGCGTTTGCTGGGTCCATACCATTCTGGGTACTTGATCGGGTCTTTTTCCACCCCGAACGGCGCCTCGCCGCTCTGCCAGCCCGCCTTCTTCGCATCGAAGTCCGGCGCGGACCAGTTCTCCATCCCGGCCGGACAGGTCATCTTGAGGTCACTGATGCCCTTCGTATTGCCCTGTGTTCCCGGCAGGTCGAAGCAGAAGTAATCCCAGGCGGCGCCTTTCAGGTCTCCACCGAAGGGCTTCCAATCGTAGTCCTGGATGCCGGCCGCGCGGTAGTAGTTGGCCGCTTCATCCAGGGTGTCATCCAGATACGGCGACACCTGTGCGGGCTTCTCCCCCTTGACCGCCGCCTGCAACGACGGCCGATAGCGGGGATTGTTCACGAATGCCGCCAGCGCACCGTCGAGGATCAGCGGCTTGACCGCCGCCAGCGAGGCGGCCTTCTGTTCTTCCGTCGGCACCGGTTTCGCGGCCGCGGCAGCCCTCTCGGCGGCAACCCGCGCTTCACGATCCGACTTGGGAATCGCCACGGCCTCGCCGCCCTCGAGGCGCACCATTGCCCGCCCCATCGCCTCGCCCACCAGCAGGTATGTTTCAGCGTTGCGGTTGTAGTGATAGTCTTGCGACCTTGGCGACTCTTCCACCTCCCGCCAGAAATCCCGGGTGTCCACCGAGGCCACCGTGCCGGCAAACTCCGGGTGCTGCTTCGCGTCCCCCACCGCCATCTGCGCCGCCCAGACCCCCTTCCATCCGCCGAACTCCAACCTGTACCCGTTAAAGCCGACCGTAGCCACGACGACCGGCATCTTCGGTACCTTGAACTCCTGGCGCAGGTCGTTGATCAGGTTAACCAAATGCTTCTCGTACTCCTCCTTGGGCGCGTCTTTGTCCTTGTGCCCCTGGAACCAGCCGAAGCCGGCCATCTCATAGCCCTGGCCCTTGTAGCCCGGCACTATCTTATTAATCTTTTCGAGGGTCTCGCGGACCCCATTGACCATCAGACGGTACTCCAGTCCCTCAAAATCGTTGGTAGGTTGAGTGCGACCGCTCGAGGGCGGACGGAAGTCAAACTCCAGAGATCGATTGCCCTGGGCCGTCTTAATCAGCAGGACCTGCTCGTCGTGGAAGGTGCCCATCACGTAGCCGAAGCCCACTTCCGGACCGATGGCGTTGGCTCCATGCGCCAGGACGCTCAAGGGGGCGCCTTTGCCGCCTTCGGCCAGCCGTGCCTCCTGGAAGTAAACGTCATTGCGCACGGTCCACTTGCCCGCCTCGTCGAGCAGGTACTGGAACTTCTTATCCTGCTTCGTCACCGTCTCAAGGTCGCCCTTGCCGACAAGGTCAATCTGCTCCAACCAGAACGCCACCGAGCCGCCTTTGAAGTACGTGACCGAAATGGGGTAGCGCTTGCCGGTTTCGAGAGTGACTTTCCCGCAGACGGGTTTGCCACCGACGTCCTTCCGGTACACCTCTTTGCCGTCCAGCGTCACAAGAGCGTGCGTGCTGTCGCCGAACCCGGCATGCACGGTGTAGGTCCCCGTTGCCGGCACATCAATCCAGGCCGTCGCCACGGCGGTGTATGGCCCATCGAGCGTCGGCAGATTCGCCGCCACGGTGCCCAGCGCCAACGTCGCCGTCTTGGCCGGCTTCAGCTTGGCATAGTCCGTTTTCGGATCGTAGGCGCCCGAGTAGAGGGAAACCACGGCCCCTTTCCCAGACTTGAGGTCGGCTGACTGATAGACCCCATGAGCCGCCAACGCGGAGCCGCCAATCGGCATAATGCCGGGTATGATCGCTGGATCGGCCGAGAGCAATACGCTCGGATAGGGGGGACGGGCGCCGGTGACATCACCCATGCCCACCATGTTGGACTGTCCGGCCAAGACGTAAACCTTGACCGGCTTGGTATCGTCGCTTGGCTTGCCATCCGGACGGGGCAGCCGGATGGGGATATCGCTGGCACCGCCGATTCCTGTCATCGCCAGGGCGATGAGGCACAATAAAGTTCGAGTGGGTGTTTTTGTGGTTAGCATAGCGTTGTTCCTCATTTTCGCTTGGCAGCCGGCCGTGCAATTCCGTAAGCGTCGAATTCGTCACCGCCGCCGGTGGCGCGGGGATCGCCGGTGGCCCTGAGTTCGGCCATCAGGCGGGCGTCGAGTTCCTTGAGGGTGGCCGAGTAGGCCGGATCCTCGGCAACATTCTTCAATTCGTACGGGTCCTTGCGCAGGTCGTACAGTTCGCGGGCCGGGCGTTTGCCAAAGGCGCGCTCGTAGAACGGCTTCACGCCGGGGTCGTCGCGGTGTGACACCAGAAAGGCCTTGGTCAGGCCGGCATCGCAGTACGGGAAGGCGGCATAGGTGTCCGCAGCGAGCTTTTCGGGCGTGGGCAGCGGTCCGGTCGGCGGGTCGCCGACCGGCCAGCGGTCGGGTTTGAAGTTGCGGATCAAGTGAAAATTCTGGGTGATCAACGTGCGCATCGGATAACCGACGTTCTTCTGCGAGCCGTCGGAGCGGCCTCTGGTCACGTGCCGCTCCATACCGGTCAGCGTGTGGTCGCGGGCCGGGTCCACCAGGCCGGATTTGTCAGAAAGCAACGACGGCAGGAAGCTGCGCGCCGTCATGGTGTCGGGCACAGGCAGCCCGGCGGCCTCGAGGAAGGTCGGGGCGAGGTCGCTGAGGCTGACAAAGTCATCGACGGTGCGAGCGCCTTTGACGCGGGCGCCCCAACGCACGGCCAGCGGTTGGTGGGTGCCGGTATCGTAGCAGGTGGCCTTGGAGCGCGGGAACGGCCAGCCGTTGTCGCCGCTCATAACGATCAGTGTGTTATCGAGTTGGCCGGAGCGCTCGAGCGTGGCTAAAATCGCCGCGCACTGGCCATCGAACTGCTCCGACTCGTAAAAGTAATCGCAAATGTCGCTGCGGGTGACCGCGTTGTCCGGGAGGTATGGGGGCACGCTGACCTTCGACGGGTCCATGCCGGACCGCACGCCGATGCCGGCCGAATAGCTCCGGTGCGGCTGGCCGCTGCCGAACCAAAAGCAGAACGGCCTGTCCTTCGGGCGGGCGGCGAGAAACGCGTCGAAATCCTTGAAGTTCGGGCCGGCAGCGTTGTGTGGGCGGCCCTGGTTGCTGCCGGGGCCGTACCCTTTGTGTGTCAGCCCGATGAAGTAGCCAGCCTTTTCCAAAATGTCCGGATAGACTGCGAACTTAGCGGGGATAAACCCGTGGAGGTTGGCCCCCTGCTCGAGGCGCCAGTGCCACTGGCCGGTGAGGATGGCCGCGCGCGACGGTGAGCAGGAGGGCGCCGCCACGTGGGCGTTGCGGAACAGGACGCCTTCCTTCGCGATGCGGTCGAAGGTGGGCGTTTTGATGCCCGGGCAGCCGAGGCAGGAGGCGTGCGGCCAGGCCCAGTCGTCGGCGAATAGGAATAAGAGATTAGGGGACTTTGCGGCGGCAGGTGCTTCCGAGGCTGCGAAAGCAGCGAGGTTGGCAGCCACTAGGAACGTAGCGATAAGTGTGCTTGGCTTCATGTTTGTTTTGAATCTCATTGAATGGAGGCTACTCCCGGTCTCGCTCCGGTATTTGGCCACTCCCCTTGCGCTTACCAACGCGGAGCTTCACAGCGCCGGGCGCGAACTTGGGGTTCGGTTCACTCGGCATCAGTGCCTTGGCTGACTTCTGCCACGTCAGCAAATCATCGAGCAAATCATCGCGTTTGGCCGGATTGGTGTCCGCCAAATTGTTTCGCTCGCCGAGGTCGTCTTTCAGATTATAGAGTTCGACCGCATGGTTCTTGGACAGGTTGGCCCGGCCGCCGTCGAGTTGCCACTCCTCGTGAAAGAGGTGCAACTTCCAATCGCCTTTGCGAATGACGCTAATGGGCCGGGTGCGAAAGCCGGTAGCGACATCAAGCTGGCGACCGCGGATGACCGGTACGTCCAGATAGCCGGGAAAGTGCCAGAAGATGGACTGGCGTTGGAGCGCGCGTTCGCCCTTGAACAGGGGCAACAGGCTTTCGCCGTCGAGCACCTTGCCCGCCGGGAGTGCTGCGCCCGCGACCGCGAGAAACGTCGGGTACAGATCCACATTGATCACCGGCACATCGCAACGAGCACCGGGCTTCGTGATTCCGGGCCAGCGAACGACGAATGGCTCGCGGATACCGCCTTCGTAGTAGCCGCCTTTGTTGCCCCGTAACGGTTCCTGGGAGGATTGCTGCGTGCCGCCGTTGTCGCTCGTAAAGACGACGAGCGTGGTTTTCTCCAAACCAAGGTCAGCCAGTTTCTTCAGGAGGATGCCAACACCGTCGTCCAAATCATACGTGCAGGCGGCATAGAGTGCGTTGTGATGCTGCTGGCCAGGCGGCTTGGCCTGGAACTTGGCAAGTGAGGACGCGCGGGCTTGTAGCGCGCTATGGATGGCGTAGTGCGGCAAGTAGAGGAAGAACGGCCGGTCCTTGTTGATTTCCATGAACTCACACGCAGCCTTGGTGAGGGAATAAATTCCCTTCGGATTGTCGGCCTCCTTACGGGACCACCCACCGTTTGACTGGAACACCACATCGAATCCCTGCTCGCCCGGCAAGGCTCCGTCAGGTCCAGCCAGATGCCATTTGCCGAAGATGCCCGTGACGTAACCGGCCGCTTTGAGCGCATCAGCCATCGTGATATTTTCCCTGGCCAAGCCACTCTTATTGGGGATGGGCACCAGTCGCATCTCGGTCTTGGGGCCGCGCTCCGTCGAGCCAACCGCATAGACGCCATGCCGCGGGGTGTAATTACCGGAAAGCAAGCAGGCCCGGCTCGGCATGCAATTTCCCGCAGCCGCATAGCCGGCGGTAAACACCATGCCCTCCTTCGCCAGCCGGTCGATGTTGGGCGTCTCCATGAAATCGCTGCCCTGATACCCCACATCCTTCCAGCCAAGGTCGTCGGCTAGGATGAAGACGATGTTCGGCCGGTGGTCGGCCGCGGTGGCGAGGCCGGCGGCCAACAGGAGGCTGGCGGAGATGGAGCTCAATTTAGGCACAGGATTCCTTTCGGTTGGATGTTTATTCGGCGGACTCGCTCCGGGGAGCTGGTTTGCGGCCGTATTGCGCGTTGAGCTGCTTGAGAACTTCAGGAACCAGGTCCTTCCGGTCGCGATGGGTGAAGGCCTCGGTGAAGGGGTCGCCGGTGCGGCGCATCAGGTCGAGGAGTTCCTGGCGCATCGCCTGGATTTGGGCCTGGCGCGACGGCTCGTTGATGAGGTTGGCGCGCTCGCAACGGTCGTTCGTCAAATCGTAGAACTCCTCGGGCACGCGGTGCAGATAGAAGTCGGTGCGGGCCTTGATCGCCGGGTTGTCCGCCGCGGCGGCGAGCATGGCATTCCAGGTCAGGCCGGCCATGTTCTCGGTGTGGTATTCGTGCTTACCGTCGCTCCACGCGTTCCAGATGTAGGCGTGGTCCCTGGTGCGGAGGCAGCGCATCGGCAGCCACCGGTTGCCGAAGGCGGCATTGTAGAAGGTAAAGACACGGTCCCAGCCGGGCATCTTTTCGCCCTTCACCGCGGGCAGGAACGAGCGGCCGTCGATGCCGGGGATGGGCGGCAACTTGGCGGCCTCCAGCAACGTGGGCGCGAAGTCGATCGTCGAGACCAGATGGTCGGTATCCACACTGCCGGCCTTGGTCACCCCGGGCCAGCGGATGAACAATGCGCCGCGCGAGCTGTTCTCGTAGTCGTTCGATTTCACGAAGGGGAACGACATGCCGTGGTCGCCGGCATAGAGCATGACCAGGGTGTTGTCGGCGAAGCCTTCTTCCTGGAGCACTTGCAGCACCGCGCCCAAGGCGTCGTCGAGGCGTCGGACGTTAGTGTAATAGCCGGCCAATTCCCGGCGGACGGCTGGGAGGTTTTCGAGAAAGCCCGGCACGTCGGTGACCTCTTCGGGCTGGATCCAGCGGCTCGGCGGTTCACCTTCGGCGAGGTCGTTGGTGCCTTTGATGCCGATGAACGGCCGGTGCGGGTCGTAGCAGTTGACGTTGTGGAAGAAGGGGCGGCGTTGCTCGCGGGCCATGCGGAGGAATTTCCGGGTAGCCTCCGCGAGTTTCGACGGGTGGCGGCTAATCTTGTCATCCGCAATATCGGCACAGAATTTCTCCGCTGGTTGGTGGTGGGGGCCTTTGCCGAACATCGAGATCAGGTAACCGGCGTCGTGCAGTTGCTGGTTAAGGGTGCGCACCTCAGGTTTGATTGGGAAGAAGCCCATCGCGCCGTTACGATGGGGGTAGAGCCCGGTCTGCATGATCTGGCGCACAGGCTGACAGACGGCCACGGTCGAATAAGCATACTGAAACCGGAGCCCCTCGGTGGCGAGCTGGTCGATGTGCGGGGTCAAGTTCTTGATCGGCCCACCGCAGACGTCGCTCGAATCATAGTTCATATCGTCGGCGGTGAAGAACAGGATATTGAGTCGCGGCGCGGCGCGGAGGGCGGTCAGCGGCAGCAGCAGCGCCGCAAGAATGACGAGAAGGGTCTTCATCGGGAGATAATGAGTTGAGCTTTTTGGCATAGATGGGGTCGGTTAAATGGTTCAAGGCATGCTCGCTTTGCGAGATTGATTAGCGTTGACGGGCACGGTGTAATTCACCGCTTTGATGAGCGTGTTCAACTCCGCCTCCAGCTTGGCCGTCAAGCCGGTGTCGGGCGCAAGGTTCTTGAGTTCGTAAGGATCGGCGGCGAGGTCGAAGACTTCCGTCCACTCGGGGTGATTGGGGTATTTCACGAGCTTGTGGGTGGTGGTGCGGACGGCATACAGCGTGGGTACCTCGCCCAGTTCTTTGTAGTATTCGGCAAAGAACGACTGGCACCAGTTCGCAGGCTTGCGCCCGGCGGCGAGTTCTTTCCAACTAGCGCCCTGCATTTCCTTCGGGACCGGCACGCCGGCGAGGTCGAGGAAGGTCGGGGCGAGGTCAACGTTGAGCACCATCTCATCCACCACGCGGCCTTTGCCGAACAAGCGCGGGTAGCGCGCTAGCATCGGGATGCGAAGCGATTCTTCATAGAGCGAGCGTTTGTCGCCCGAACAATGCTCGCCGAGATAGTAGCCGTTATCGCTGGAATACACGACCACCGTGTCCTGGGCGAGGCCGAGTTCATCGAGAGCGTCGAGCAAGCGGCCGAGATTCTCGTCCGCTAAGGCGATGTGACGGAGGTAGTCGAGGTGGATGGCATTTTCGGCAAGGCCGGGCGAGTACTTGCCGGTCTTGGAATCCAGCTTGTGGAAGATGGCAGGCACGCCGCAATTGGGCGTGGGGCGGCTGGTTTCGCCCGCGTAGAGGTTGCGCAGGTGTTCCGGGAGATTCTTGCCACCGCGCGGACTGTGCGGAGTCTTGAAACCGAGAACCACACAAAACGGATGGTCGCGGTTCTCCTTCATCCATTTGACTGCAAAATCCGTAGTCACATTGTCGATCAAGCCCTGGGTGGGAGTGGAGACGCCGTTGATCTCGACAGGACAATCCTGGTAGCGCCCCTGGCCAACGAAACTCGCTGAGTAATCGAAGCCTGGCCGCTGGCCCCGCTGGTTACCCATGTGCCACTTGCCAATGTAGGCGGCCCGGTAGCCGGCGCCACGCAGCAGCGAAGCGTAGGTTGTGGAATCCGTCGGCAATGGCGTGTTGTTATCGGTGATGCCGTTGAGGTGGTTATAACGGCCGGTGAGAAACGCGGCGCGGCTCGGGGCGCAGAGCGAGAGAGTGACGAAGGCGTTGCGGAACCGCACGCCCTCGGCGGCGAGCCGGTCCATGTTGGGTGACTTGAACCAGGGGAAGCGCGCTCGCTCGCCCTGTTCACGCTGGACGACGCCGATCGCGTCCCAGCGCTGATCATCGGTGTAAACAAACAGGAAATTAGGCTTGCGGTCGGCGGCATGCAAAGGAGCAGCGCACGCGAGTGCGGCGAGGAGCCAGGCGCCGGGGCGGCGGCGGAAAGTTCGGGCGGAAGCACTCATACCTATTTCTTCAGAAGTTCGACCATGGCCTTACCCATGGCTTCACCGACGTCCATGTAGACCTTGGCATTGCCGCCGTAATGACCATTCCCGCTGCCGCCGCGGGCCATGTCGTGGGTATAGACGGTGGCCACGTTGCCCTTGAACTCGGGGTACTTGCCGGTCTTGCCGTCCACGGCCAGGTGGGCGTTCATGACGGTTTCGGTGTTGCCGCCGCCGCCCTTGGTGGCTTCGCCCAGGGTGGCGATGACGAACTTCGCGTTCGGGGCATTGAAATCCTTACGCAGCGACTTGATCAGGTTGACGAGATTCATCTCGTAGCGGCTGGACAGCGCCTCGCTCCCGCAATCCCGCTCGCCCTGCCACCAGAGGAACCCGGCCACCTCGTAGCCCTTGGCACCGGGGCAATACTTATCGAGTTCCGACAGGACCTTCTTGGCATTGGCCACATCGTCGTCATACTGCTTGCCAGCATACCACCCGATCGGCTTCGGCTCGGTTCCCTTTTCCCAACGCTCGGGCGACCCCTTGTAGCCGGGGTGGACGTAGGTCGTTTCCTTGCCCGTCTTCTTGTCCTTGCTCGTGAACTCGAAGCCCTCGCTGCCCGGCGGCAGGAGGTCCCAGCCTAGGGCGCGGTTGCCGATGCAGCTTTTCAGGATCATCACGGGCTCCTCCAGGAAGTCCCCGACCTGGTGGCCGAAGCCAACCTCCACGCCAATCTTGCTCTTGCCGACCTTCAGCCACTCGTTGTGAAGGACATTCATGTCGCCGCCCTTGCCAACCATGACTTGAACATTCCGAACGTCATTGCGCTCCGCCCAGTTGCCGGAAGCATCAAGCAGGTACGGATAGAGCTTCTCTGTCTTGACGGCATTTTCCAAAGTTCCGTCCTTGTCCCCTGCAACATTGCCCATGCCCACCGCATTGGACTGACCCATGATCAAAAAGACCTTGACGGGCTTGCTCATGTCCGCCGGCTTGCCGTCGGGCTTCGGTATTGGCGGTTCCGCCGCCAAAACGGTGCTAAATGACGATAGGGCGAACGCGGTTATCGCGATGGATGATAGAGCAAAAGCTCTGCGTGTTATGTATTTCTGTTTCATTTTTGTTTGTTTGTTTTGTGTGTTGTTTGTCTTTTTGACTAAGATCTGCGTTCGTTCAATTACTTCACCGGTATCAGCGTGAATTCCTTGATGGTCAAACCACGGACTGGCTCGTTCCGGGTGAAGCGCAGCACGTTCTTCCCCTTGACCAGCGAGACCTCCACGGGCCGGGTCTGCTCCCACTTGCCGATGGTATAGGGCGCGGCGATATCGGCAGGTTCCTTGGTGTCATTGGCCGCGACGAGGAGGTGCTGGTCGGGACTCACCGTCACCACCCGCGCGCTGAGTGCGTAATTGCCTGCTACAGGTGCGTCGAAGGCGTACTCGAACGGTTCGGCATTCCCGAGCCGGTTGTAGTGCAGTTGCAGTCCGCCCAGATAGCTCTTCATGAAACGGATCTTCCCCGTGCTGGCGGTGGGACTGCCGCAGGCAACCGCCGGGATCGTGATGGCACCATCCTGCCCGACGACGATCTTCTTGTCCGCCTCGGTTACGGTCACTGTTTTGACGGCCTCCTTCTCCTTGGATTCATTCGCCTCGCCGATGTCGGTGCCGACTGCAGCCAGCGTTACCGCCTTGGCCTTTTCAATAATCGCCCGCTGCCGGTAGAGCGCCACGCCATTCCAGAAGCCGGTCGCCGCGGCACCGAAACCAGCGGCCCTCTTCTCGCCAAGGGCCGTGCCCACCCACTGGGCACGCTGCACCTCCGGGTAGGCCGCCGCGACCTTTCTAGCCTGCGTCATCGCCAGGAAATCGGTGTCGGCGTTGCCCTCAATTGTGCCCCAGCCCCAACTGGCGCCGAGGTTGATCACCCAGCCAGCGGGCGTCCAATGAACCAAGGTGGCATGGCCAGGCTGGGGACGAGCCAGGGTCGGGATGCCGAAGCAGCGCAGGATGAAGCGACCGAAAAACGCGCGCCGTCCGCACACGCCACCGGTATTGATGATATTTTGGTAGTTTTGCAGCGTGGGGAGGTCATTCTTCTGTTCCTGCGACCCGTATTTGACTTCGGTCTTGACGGATTCCACATAGCGCCAGCGATCATCCGGAGTGGAGATTTCGTCGGGGCGGTAGTTGCGGAGCATCTCGCGCCCCCAAGCCAGAGTCCAATCCGGCTCGTTGCCGTTAACGGCATTTCGATACTCCCAAACAGTCAGATCCTTGAAGCCGGGATCCAGTTCGCCATCCAGGAAAGCCTTCTCGAAATGCTGGTACCGCTTGACCGGGTCCACGGTGGCCGGGGCATCGGTCTGAGCCTGAGGGTTGCTCTGCGCGACAGGCACCGCATGCTCAAGGCTGGTGCCCAACGCCAGCCGCTGCAAGGCACCCTCCTTGGCCTTCGCGCTGGCCTTCTGGATGCCGGTGTAGATCTGCATGGCCTGGCCATACCTGCCACCACTGGCACCACCGGCCTCGAGCATCTGCTTCATCAGCGCAGCATCGGCCAGCAGCTTCTCCACCAGCGCCTCCTGCTCCGCCCCTTGCTGGGCGAACTCCGCCAACCCCCGCGGCGTGGCCTCGGCCAGAACGACGCATTTCACCAGCTTCGCGTCCAACTGGTCGCTCGCCAATAACTTCTCCAGGTTCGTCAGCACGGCCTTGGCCGGTCCCTGCGCAT
>CAINDV010000284.1 GCA_903847485.1 uncultured Verrucomicrobiota bacterium | reverse complement strand
TGGCAGACCCGCACGCCCTACGACGAAGCGGCCTATCTGCGCCAGCTCGCCCATCGCAAAAGCCCCTACGCCGTCACCGCCTGACCCATGTGCCGCCCCCAAGAAAATCCTTGCCCAGACATCCTCAGGTGTTGAGATGCGTCCAACTGTTGCAAACTTTCCGACCGTGCTTGCCACCAGGCCGGTGGCTGTGGCATCTTGTCCGCAAGTGAAACGGTTCAACTCTTAGACCGACGTTATGAGCGAAACTCCATCTCAGCCGCACACTGAACAAAAAGCCAGCCCGGAACAGAAACTGGTTCGGCTCAACGGCCAGTCGTCCATGTTGATGACGGGTGACGACACCTTCCCACGCAGCCGGGACGACGTGGTTCCACGACTGTTGAATGGCGGGTGGCGCATCTCCAGCGTTGTAGTGGGATCGGATGGGACCGGCTACGCTGTCTTCCTGCGATAAACCTTGAGAGTTGAGACCATCAGTTTGGTTCGGCCCCGAGTTTCCGCCGCGCGCGGCCCGAAAAACCATTCCCGTCTTGTCTCCCGCGCCCACCGGCGGCTATCTTGCCCCCGCCGTCGCCACGCCGCATGAACCAGACGCTAATCATCGTTCCAACCTACAACGAGCGGGAGAACCTGCCTCCGCTCGTGGCGGCGCTCCTGTGTCTCCCGGTGGCGGTGGACCTGTTGGTGGTGGATGACAACTCTCCCGACGGCACCGGCGCGCTGGCGGATCAATTGGCGGCGCAACATCCCGGCATCCACGTCCTGCACCGCGCCCAAAAAGAGGGACTGGGCCGTGCCTACATCGCCGGCTTCAAGTGGGCCTTGGCCCACCACTACGAGTTCGTCTTTGAAATGGACGGCGATTTTTCCCACAACCCCAGCGATATCCCGGCCCTTCTCGAGGCGGCGAAGGAAGCCGATTGCGTGCTGGGGTCGCGTTACATGAACGGCATCCGCATTATCAACTGGCCCCTGGGCCGGCTCATGTTGAGCAAGGGGGCCGGGATGTACGTGCGCCTGGTCACCGGGATGCCGTTCACCGATCCTACGGGCGGGTACAAGTGTTTCCGCCGCCGTGCCCTGTCCGCGCTGAAACTCGACGCGGTTCGTTCCAACGGCTACAGTTTTCAGATCGAGATGACTCACCGGCTCTGGCGGCAGGGGCTGCGAATCGTGGAAGTCCCGATCATTTTCACCGACCGCTTCATGGGGCGCTCCAAGATGGCCGGGCATATTGTTCGGGAGGCGTTGATCATGGTCTGGCGGTTGTGGCTCCAGAATGGACTGCGCCGCCGGCCGCGGCCGGGAAAACAGTGAGCGTCCAAACCGGCGCGTGAAGCCGCGAGGCGGGCGAAATTGCGAGGCACCCGACGTCGCTTTAACGGACGTCGTTATGAAGGTTCAATGGGTTAAATGGGTTAAACCCGAATTCCGAAGTGGAAATGCTTCCGAGTAGTGGGACCGGCTTCTAGCCGGTCAGTTGCGGTTCGCCCTGCGGGAAAAATCTCCCCTGTGACTGACAGCGCAACTGGACAGGCAGGATGCCTATCCTACTACTCTTTGCCGCCTGTCTATTTCGGAGTTCGGGTTAAATGGGGCCGAACGACCTTCTAACCAGAGCCTCTTTCAAAACCACGAATCTGGTAGGGCGTGGGCTTCCTGCCGAGCCGTCGCTTAGTGGGGCAGCCGCCCCGGCTGCCTTAGAGCGCGTATGGAAATTCAAGGAGTAGCGATAGCCAGCCGTTTGAGCATGAGGCGGATCAGGGGCAGATAGATCATTGCTTCGCTGGATTGAGGGGCCGTTTCATAATCGCGCGCCAAGCGCCGCGACTTGATGAC
>CAINDV010000283.1 GCA_903847485.1 uncultured Verrucomicrobiota bacterium | reverse complement strand
GCCGCATCAGCGAGTGGCCCGTTTCCCCGGCCCTGGCTTCAGATCCCAGAAGCCCGCTGGCCTTGCGCGAAACGCCGATTGCCCCTCCCCGTGTGCCGCTGGGTTCTCAAACGCAACCTTGAACCGTCGCACGCCGCAATGCCAATTACCCATGAAACGGACTGAAACCCAGCACCTGCTGCCCGTTGCCGACGGGCCGGCTCCCGCCTCGACCCCGGCGGTCTCTGACCACCTGATGCGGCTGATCAGCAGCAGCGCCGATCTTACCTGGGCGACACCCCAGGCGTGGTTCGATTACCTGCACTTGGAGTTCAAGTTCACGCTCGACCCGTGCTGCACCCACGACAACGCCAAGTGCCCCCGCCATTACACGCCCGCCGAAGATGGTCTGGCACAGTCGTGGGCCGAGGAGCGGGTCTTCATGAACCCGCCCTATGGCCGCGAACTACCCAAGTGGATGCACAAGGCATACCTGGAGGCGCGGGACCACGGGGCGTTGGTCATCTGCTTCGTGCCCGCACGGGTGGACACCGAGTGGTGGCATCGCTTCGCCGCCAAGGCGTCAGAGGTGCGTTTCCCCATTGGCCGCGTGAAATTCACCGGCGCGGACTCCGGTGCGCCCTTTCCCGTGGCCATCGTCATTTTCCGTCCCCGCTTGTGAGACCATGGCGGCCAGGCACCTTCCATAATAGTGCGAGCTGGTGCGGGCGGAGCTAAGTGACCAGGCAACCACGGTCAGTTAACTGTCCCACCACAGACGGCAACCGCTACAGTGTCCGAGCGCCCGACCCCGCCTATGCCAGTTCCTTAAGGTGGTTTCCGCTCTGGCATCGACTTCGCCTTCGGCGGCGATCGCGGTTGCTCGTTACCTCCGCAATAACCAGCCGAGAATCCGGAAGAGGAAGCTCCAAATTCTTTGAAACGCAAGCGCGGTTTTGACCGGATAGATGATTACTATGAAATCATCATGCTCACGTTCCGAAGTGTCCGTGTCTCCATCCAATCATCAACCGTCGGATGAACAACCTCCTTCGACTGCTGGCCGAGGCTGGATCCGCCGGCTGTGGGGCGGCCTGTTGATGTTCGCAGGCTTCATGCTCTCGCCGCTATCCTGGTGGAACGACCTGCTCGTCAACCTGCCCTTAGCGGTGGCCTTCGCCTGGCTGGTGTCGGTGTTTCACCCACCCGCCTTCAAGGCTGCTGTGGTCATCGGCTACGCGTTGACTAACGTGCTTGGCTTTGTGCTCATGCATGTCGGCGGCGATGCCATTGCCGGACCGCGTTCCCAACGCCACTTGGGCAGGGATATTGGCATCGCCTTGCTCTATACCGGCGTAGTGTTCGCGCTGATGCAGTTGGGCATCTTACAGCCAGTCTTGGCCAACTCGCTGCAAAGGTAACGGCGCTGGCACAATCCGGGTGCCCCAGGAGGGGGTGAGCACGCCTGCCAAAACTCAAGTGCCGACGTCATTGACCACGCACGACATGACATGAAGGTATTCACGATTGGCTACGGCAGCCGAACACCGGCAGATCTGATTCAGCGTTTGACCTCCCTAGGGGTACGCACCGACGCCGACGTGCGCTTGCGCCCTGACCGCGCCAGTATGCGTGTGAATGGCAAGGCGAAGACGCCCGACAAAGGCAGCGAGTGCTGCTTCGCTTCCGCCGGCATTGGTTACCGCTCGATGCCAAAGCTGGGCAACGTGCTTCTGAAACATGAGGACTGGCCCGAGTGTTACGCCGCGATTATTCAGTGCGCCGGGCACCTGCTCGTCGTCCGGCTCGAACGCCTCGAAACACCAGTGTGTTTGAGGTGCGCCGAATGCCGGGTCGCCGATTCTCATCGGCTTCAGTTCGCCGAATTCTTCGCGTCTCAGGGCACCGAAGTGTTGCACCTGGAAGGAGTCTAATCATGGATTTACCTGTGAAACCGGAATTGAGATCAACTGCTGCGCCGGCGAAAAGCTCTGCCTCATCTCGCGTTGTGCAGGAAGAAATCACCAAAGCCACCCAGACGGCACAGTTGCTCGGCTCCGACTTGGACAGCGCCTACAAAGCCGCTGAGGATCCGCTCCTGCAAATCGTATTGCTGCGCCTGATGAGGCTAGCCAACGAACTGCGGTCCGAACTGGCCCGGGTTCACTGCGATGGAGGAAAGATGCTGACATGAAGCAGGCTGATCTCCTTATCCTCTCCTACAACAAATGACCGCCCATCAAATCCATCTCGACGGAATTGCGCTGCGGCCGGCACCCGTGCCGGCCGGCTCGCCGCTGAAGCATCCCGCCGCAGTAGCTTCCTTGTCGCGCATTGATCCGCGCTTCCGCCCGGTCTGGGAAGGACGCTCTCCAGCCGAGCAACTCGCCTTGAGCCGCTACTTCCTGCCGCACAAATCTTCCAAGCCAATCCTCGGTCCCACCCGGCCACGCGTCATCAAGTGGTATTGTCCATTTGCTCACCAGTGCGCCTTCCCAGCCGGCCATCGTTACTGCATCAACATCTATACCGGCTGCGCCCATCGCTGTCTCTACTGCTACGCCGCCGCCTACGAACCCGCCCACGCCGGCGGCAAGACTGAATTCGCCAAAGCACTTGCCAAAGACCTTGCGAACCTCGAAGCCTTCGACGTTCCGCCGGCCCCGGTCCATATCTCAAACAGCACCGATCCTTTTCAGCCGCTGGAAATTCGGCATGGCGACACCAAACGCACGCTGGAAGGACTCCTCGCACACCGCCGCCGCTTCACGACCGTCACTCTCCTGACTAAAAATCCTTCGCTGGCGGCGCAGCCAGACTACGCTCAGTTGCTGAAGGCGCTGGCGGAGATTCCCGCTGGCCATCCTTTTGCCCACCGCTGGCAGGAACTCCAGCACCCAGCCGCGCAGGT
>CAINDV010000282.1 GCA_903847485.1 uncultured Verrucomicrobiota bacterium | reverse complement strand
TGTCACACGATCTTGCCACCATCAACGGCCAGAAGGCCATGATGTACTACGGAGAAGTGCCCTGGCACGGCCTCGGCCAAAAACTCGACGGCCCCGCCACCGCCGCCGCCGCCATCCAGGCAGCCAACCTCGATTGGAAAGTGGAAAAAGTGCCGCTCCACATCCACCAAGGGAAATTCTGCCGCGAAGTGCCCGACCGATTCGCCATCGTGCGCAACGATGAAAGCCTGTTCCAAGGCCCGCCCACCGTGCTGGGCATTGTGGGGCGGGACTACACGCCGCTCCAGAACCGCGAGGCGTTCGACTGGTTCGATCCCATTGCCGACGGGGCCAAAGCCATCTACCACACGGCGGGCGCGCTGGGCGATGGCGAGCGGGTGTGGATTCTCGCCAAGCTGCCCGACGCGATCCAGGTGATTGGCGACGACATTGCCGACAAATACCTCCTGCTGAGCAACAGCCACGATGGCAGCAGCAGCGTGCAGGTGAAGTTCACGCCCATCCGCGTGGTCTGCCAGAACACGCTCACGATGGCTCTGAGCCACGGCAAAGCCATCCGCATCGCCCACACGCCCTCCCTGCCGGCGCGCATGGCGGCGGCGCGCGACGCCCTGGGCATCATCAATGAAAGGTTCGAGGAAATCGGCGAAGCCTTCCGCCGCATGGCAGAAGTGGGCGTGAACCACGAACGCCTGGCGCATTACGTGGACCGCGTGTTCCCGCTGCCGGCGGACAAAGATGACGACCTCGGCCGGGCGCGGGTGCAACGGGCGCGCGACGAATCCGCCCGGCTCTTCGATGAAGGCCGGGGCAATGCCGCTCCCAAGGTTCGCGGCACACTTTGGGCGGCCTACAACGGCGTGGCTGAGTGTGTGGATTACTCGATGGCCCACCGTGATGAAAGCCGCCGTCTGGATGCTGTGTGGTTTGGCAGCGGGTATCTCTCCAAAGCCCGTGCCTACCGGCTGGCGCTGACTTGCGCCGATTCGTGGAGGAATTGAACCCTTCCCGGCTCTTTGGCGGCTTTCGCCTCTCCGCTGCGCCACGGAAACGGCTAACTCTACGCCCAGAAACGAAAAGGAGTCCACGCCGCAAGGCATGGACTCCGGGATCGAAACAGCCGATGTCAGTTCCCGCTGTCGGCCTTCTCGCCGGCAGACTTCCAGCCGGAAATCCCAGCGGACAAGTGTTTGACGTTGGTGTAGCCCAAGTCTTTGGCAGCCTTGGCAGCCGCCGCGTAGGCACCGCACTTCGGTCCACCGCAGTAAGCCACCACCAAGGCGCTCTTGTCCTTGGGCAGCACTGCGGCCAGATTGGCCTGGCTGGTCCGGTAATCCACCGCGCCCGGAATGTGGCCAGCCTTCCAGGAGTCCGTGCCATTCACGTCCAGCAGGGTGACTTGCTTGGAGGCAATGGCGGACTTGAGTTCTCCGATGGTGATTTCGGGAAACGGCCCGGCTTGCGCCACGAGGGTTAGGAGCAACGCTGCCGTCAGCATGATCGCTTTCTTCATAGTCTGTGCGTGATTCAGGTTTGATCCGTCCGACTGATGCGGCGGAACGGATATGCTCGGACCCGCTGGGATGGCGATTGCCATGCAATAGCCAGCAACATCCACAGCATTAAGGCATCTTAGTATGGCGGGAACCGCCGCGCAAGTGGCAGTGCCCTGACAGTCCAGACAACCGATCCGCCACCGCAGTTCAACTCAGCCCCAACTCCCCCGCCAAGCCCAGCCTCAGCGCCGCGCCCGGTGAGATGGAAGGTGACAATCGCGCCCTGGATGCAAGCCTTGGCGTAGAAACCGGAGCCGTCAGTGCGTTCGTAGAATACTGGCATGGCGGCGGAGTGCGCTGGCCTGTGGCGGATGCAAGCGAGAACGCAACAGCGAGGATGTAGGATGGGGGGATGCAGACGGGAGGCCGGGTGCCAGGCCAGGGGGAAGGCGCGGCGAATGTGGCTTGCGCGCTTGCCCGGAGGCGATAATCTCGCCGGCTATATGACCGACGACCTTGCCGCTCGCATCAAGAAAGTCTATCCAGCCGGCACCACTGAGAGCTGGGATGAGGCGGCCTTGGACAGCGAGGAGCGGGATGGCCGGCTGCGCTCCGCTCTGCGAGCTTGCGCCGACGAGTGTGGCCTTGCCTGCGAATTGGAGGCAGGAAAACCGGCCTATAAGGCCATGTTCACGCAGCAGGAGCATCCGTCATTCTACCGATGGCTCTGGCAGATGAGCAACCCGGAGAAGCTCGCCTGGATTCAAGGCAACGGCGGTCCCTACCCCGTGCTCTGGCTAACGGTCAGCCGGGTGGCCGACTACTATTACCACTATTTCAACCACTGGGTTCCGGGGGATGACACGGGCCGCATCGGACCTGACTGCAAGCACCCTCTCAATGCGAAGTGGCGGGGCTATGAATTGATAATCCGCGAAAGGCTTGAGCGGGCGGGATTCCGTTACTTGACCGACGATCTGGCCAGGGAAGAGACGCCATTCGTGCTGGAGCGCGACTACGACGCTATCCCGGAGGACGACCCGCGCTGGGATGAAGACGACTTCCAGCCGCCTTTGGTCCCCACGACCGTCCACGAGTGCCTTTTCAGCTATTGAGCGACGACCACACGCAGGCAAGAAAATGCTGACGGCGGGGCGATGGTTCGGGTAGGTTGGCCGTGACGGTTCAGTGACTCCATGTAACCACGACAACAACAACAATCTGATTTCGCGCAGCTTCGGCTGCTGTCCCTTACGAAACCTCGGACATTTCGACCAGAAGACAGCGCTCGACGCGCGCCCCACATGGGGCGCGCCGAAAGCGTTCTTCTGTGGGCGCTCCGAGGTGCCTGTAAGGGGACGCAAGTAAGTGCGTCCCTCTTTTATTGCAGGCACCTGGGTTCCCACAAAGGACAGTCACCACACAGCAGGCTGATTCGCGCGCGAGCGAACTCAGCCCATGCCCCAACTTACCGAGGCGGAGAAACAGCAGCTTTGTGCCCTCATTCAAGCGGGCGAGCGATTGCCGGAGAAATGGCGCACACGCCTCTTCCGCCGCAGTCCCGCGCCAGCAGTCGGCAAGGAGTACCGGCTTGTCTATGACGGGATGATGAAGCGCGAGGACGTGCTGGCGAAGACCACGCCGGCCCCGTGGCAACTCGTCCGGCGCTTCTGCGAATCGAATCCCCACCCCGGCGGCTGGCGCAATCTGCTCGTCTGGGGCGACAACCTGCTGGCCCTCCGCGAACTGCTGGCGGACCAGCAAGGGCCAAACCGCTGCGGCACACGTGGCAAAATCCGTCTCATCGCCATTGATCCGCCGTTCGCCACACGGCAGGACTTCATGAAGGACAAGGAGAAGGCATACCGCGACAAGGTGCTCGGCGCGCAGTTCATTGAGTTCCTCCGCCGCCGGCTCATTCTCCTGCGCGAACTCTTGGCTGACGACGGCAGTATCTACGTCCACCTCGACACCAAGAAAGGGCACTACATCAAGGCGATCATGGACGAGGTGTTTGGAGAGGAGAATTTCATCAACCAGATCATCTGGAAGCGCCTGAGCGCACACAACGACGCGGTGAAGTATGGCCCAATCCACGACACCATCTTCTTTTACTCAAAAGGCGACCGCTATACCTGGAACAAGCAATTCGCGGGAGTTTCGCAGGAATATATCAACCAGTTCTTCGACCAAGTAGATCCCGCAAACGGGCGACGCTACGCGCGCGGTGACTTGACGGCGAGAGGCACTCGACGCGGCGAGACAGGTAAACTCTGGCGAGGAATTGACCCAAACGGAATGGGAAATCATTGGAAAGTTCCACCGACCGAACTCGACAGGCTCGACGCGCTAGGAAAGATACACTGGCCCGCTAAGGAAGGCGGAATGCCACGGCTCAAGCGGTACGCAGATGAACTGGAGGGGGTTCAACTCCAAGACCTCTGGCTGGACATCAAGCTCATGCACAATCTCTCCCAAGAGCGATTGAATTACCCGACCCAGAAGCCTGAGCAGCTTCTTGATCGGATCATCCGCGCTTCCTCAAATCCCAACGACATCGTGCTCGACTGCTTTGCTGGCAGCGGTACGACCGCAGCCGTGGCCGAGAAGTTGGGCCGCCGCTGGATCACGATGGATTGCGGCAAGCTGGCGATTTACACCGCCCAGAAGCGGCTGTTCTCGCTCACGACCACCATTGGCTCCCCCAAGAAGGATGACCGCACGGAACCGGCGCGCGTGGACGATTGGGCCGAGCATCTCAAGAACGCTCCCGGCGTGCTGCTGCTCACCGAGAAGGCCCGCAAGGGCGAGTGCGAGGTCACGCTGGAGTTGCTGCACGACTTGGCGGCGCTGGTGAAGAAGCACGATCTGCTGAAGAAGGGTGCGGCGCTGTCGCTGGTGTGCCCGGAGGACAAGTTGCGCGTGCCCGCCAACCGGTTGGCGGAGCCGGAGGACGGTCCTGGAGCGAAGAGCTTGCAGGTGGAGGGCGTGGAGTTCCGCATTTCCTTCATCGCCCCGAAAGACAAGCCGGAAAAGGAGAAGCCGCTCAAGGCCAAGGCTTTCGCACTCTACCGGGCGGGCGTCTATGACATGGAGGCCGTTAAGGCGATGCCGTGGGATGACTACCGCCCGTTCGTGCTCAAGCTCTTTGGCGTGAGCGAGCGCCCGACGCAGCGTTACGGCTGGACGCTCGACGGCTGCATCGGCACCGATGCGGCGATGGTCTGGAACTATCCCGACCAGAAGAAGCTGACGCTCGACTACGGCTATGTGGACGACCTGCACCGGGGTTTGCGTGGGGAGAAGGGTCAACGGTTCTACGTCATCGCGCCAGTGGTGGCGATGGCGTTTGCCGAAGACGAACTGGTGCGCGGCGGCACGACCTACGTGTTCCTCAAGGTGCCGCTTTCCGTGCTGCGGCGGTTGATTGAGGCCAAGGAGCCGGCCGCGTTCAAGCAACCGACCAAGGAAGAGGACGTGAACGAGGTGATTGACGCCGCCGGCTTTGATTTCATCTCCCAACCGCAGGTGACGTGGACGGCCACCAAGGCAAAGACCGGGCTGCTGCCGGAATACATTTTGACCCTCACCGAGTTTCGGGCGCAGACGCTGGCCACCGATCCGGAGGACTTCCGCAACTTCGAGACGTTCTCGATGGCAATGGTGGACCTGGACTATGACGGCGACGTGTTCCGGCTGGGAAAGGTGTTCTGGGGTGAGGAGTTGCTCAAGGAAGCGGGCGGACTGGAAACGGCGGAGCGGCTCGCGCTGCGCATCCCGGAAGAGCAATTCACCGGCAAGCGGATGATGGTGATCCTGTGTGACCGCTACGGGAACGAGAAGGCGCTGGTGCTGGCCAAAGAAGACTTTGGCAAGGGCAACGGGCAGGACAAGGGCAATGGCAAAGGAGGAAGGAAGACACGATGAGTTTGCAATTTCGCATCGCTGACCAAGTGCTGCGCGTGGATGACACGCGGGAGGCGGTCGAGGCGGTGGTTCACCGGTATGACGCGTTTCTGAATCTGGTGTGCGCCGACCGCTACGCCTTCCAGCGTAACGTGGTGCGAGTGGTCTGGCGCTTCCTGGTGTCGGACAAATACCCGGACCTCGAACGGCTGGCGCGGGAGAACTGGAACGCGCGCGAGGCCATCCGCCAACGGCATGGCAGCCTGGACGCCTACCTCGACAAGATGCCCTTGCGGGAACTCAAGGCGGCGTCGCTCGACCTGGCCACGGGCGCGGGCAAGAGCTACGTCATGTATGCGCTGGCGGCCATCGCGCTGGCGGAAGGCGTGGTGGATCGCGTGCTGGTGTTGTGCCCGTCGCTGACGATTGAAGAGGGTTTGCTGGAGAAGTTCACGGCACTGGCCGGCAACAACGAACTGGCGGGCATCCTGCGCGAGTTGGATGCAGGGGTGACGATCCCCGGCATCAAGCGGGGCAACGAAACTATCCGGGCCGGGGACATCTGCATCGAGAACATCCACGCTGCCTACGAGGCGACCGGTTCATCCATCCGCGACAGCTTTCGCGGGCAGGGCGCGCGGACGCTGGTGCTGAACGACGAGGCGCACCACTTGTTCAATCAGCCGGTGAAGAAATCGGAGTGGCTGAAGCTGCTGCTCAACTCGGAGTTTGGTTTCCGCTACGTGGTGAACGTGACGGGCACGCCCTACGTGGAGGATGACTACTTCCCGGATGTGGTGGCGCGCTACGGCTTGAAACAAGCCATCGCCGAGGGCGTGGTGAAGAAGCCGGATTACAAGGTGGAGGACACTTACGCGGCGGGCGACTGGCAGAAGACCTACGCCTTCCACCTGAAGAACCAGGAGACTTACGGGCAACACCTCAAGCCGCTCACGATCATCGTGACGCAGGAAATCGCGCGGTGCGTGGAAGTCTGGCGGGAGTTGGTGGAGTTCCTGGCCGCGAAGCAGGTCATCCCCGTGGCCGAGGCGGAGCGGCAAGCCATCTGGGTCACGTCCGGCGTGCCAGGCGCAGTCGAAGCCAAGGCACGGGTGGAGGCGGCCTACGGGCCGCGTGATGACAAAGATTCGGCGGAGAAGCGGCGCAAGGAGAACCTGGCGTTGCTCAAAGAGGTGGATGACCGGGAAAGCCCCGTGGAGTGGATCGTCTCGGTGTCCATGCTGACGGAGGGCTGGGACGTGAAGAACGTATTCCAGATTGTCCCGCACGAATCGCGGGCGTTCTCGTCGAAGCTGCTCATCGCGCAAGTGCTGGGGCGCGGCCTGCGGGTGCCTCCGGGCCTGGACGGGCAACCGCTGGTGCGCGTGAACAATCACGAGAAGTGGTCGCCGCAGATCGGGAACCTGCTCAGGGAAGTGCTGGAAGTGGAGAGCGTGCTCTCGGTGGGCTACGAGCCGAGCCGGGCGGCCTACGTGTTTCCGCTGCACAATCTACGCTACGAGCCGGAGCAAACGACCTTGGAAGTCAAACGCGAGCGGGCACGGGCACCGGAAGTGCAATTCGTGCCGCAGGCGCTCAAGACGACGGAGTATTCCACTTTCTCGGAAACCGGAGCGGAAGCGGTGGAGATCGAGCACCGGGACTTCTTGGCCATTGATGACGCGGTGAAGTTGATGCGGCTCTTCTTGCGGGAGAAGGATGAGGCAATTGGCAGGGTCTGGCCCAAAGCACGGCTGCGGGAGTTCATCGTCGAGCGGCTGCAAGCTGCGGGCCAGGAGGCAACGATCCTGAGCAAGGCGAACCTGCTCCGGCTCCAGCAAGGCTTCGGCCCGATGTTCCGGGAATTGGACATGGAGCATCCGCGTGTGAGCCAGACCGCCAAGGACATCGTGATGGTGGACCTGACGACGGTACCGCGACAGTCGTTTTCGGAAAGCATGTTGAAGGAGCATGGCGCGGTGTTCTACCCCGGTGGCGGCGCGAGTCTCTTCGCCGGCCACGAGGCGCATCTGTGGGAGCAATACCAGAAGTTCCGCAGGCAATTGGCTGACTACGGTGATGATGCCGCCGAGGCTGCCAAGGAGGTCGGCACCCGGCTGCATCCGGTGGAACCGCAGCGGTTCAAATCGCCGTGGAACGTCCACTACGCCAGCTTCGAGCCGGAACGGCTGTTCTCGAAACTCCTGTTCGCCGAAGCCGGGCTGTTCGATGCCTTCGTGAAGATGCCGAACCAGGGCGGCTATTCGTTCCCGTATTCCTACAAGCCCGCCAAAGCGGCGAGGACGCACGTCGCCAATGAGAACTTCAACCCGGACTTCTTCCTCCGGGTGGCTGCCGCGCAGCATATTCTGGCGGTGGAGGTGAAGATGGAAGGCGATGACGGGAATCGGAACCGGGCCAAGTGCCGGGACGGATTGAAGCACTTCGAGACGCTGAACGAGCGGTTGGTCGAGCAAGGCGAGCCGTGGCGCTACCACTTCTATTTCCTGTCGCCAGAGGACTTCACGGCGTTCTTCCAAGCGGTGCGCGAAGGGAAGTTCGCAGGGTGGAAGTCGGGCCTGATGCAGTCGTTGGCTGCGGGTGAATGAAGGGCGGGAAGACATGAAACGCATCTGGAATCTGTTCGCGGGCTTCCTGCTGCTGGCTACGGCGCTGGCGCTGGTGGCAGCGGAGACGGCTGATTTCACCGCCAAACTCACACCGCTGCTCGACCCGGCCAAACTCGCCACGCTGCGCCGGCGCGGGGCCAATTCGCACCTCCAGAAGGCGGTCGCCATCCTGGCCGATGCGAAAGCCAGCGGCACCAAACCCGACGGGGTCGCGCGCCGGGCCGTCAAGAGCGCCGGTTACACGGCCGAGGCGGGGCGAGTCACCGCCGCGGCCTTGCTCCGCAATCTGGACATTGCCGGCAAGCTCGGCTGCCTGGACGCCACCAACCTCGTCGCCATGCGCCGGGGCAACGCGCCGACCATCCGCACCGGCCCTTACGCCGGCCAGAAGGCCACCGTGGACCACATCATCCCCCGCGCCGTAGTGCCCGCGCTGGACAACACCATCGCCAATCTGGAATTAATGCCCGCGAAGCTGAACGAGGCCAAGGGCGACAAAATCGGCGCGCGGCAACTGGACCTGGCCCGGAAATTCCACCGCGCCGGCTTGCTGGACGCCGCCGGGTTGGCGGCGGTCGAGCAGGCGGCGGCGGGCGCGAAACCTTGATTCCACACCATGCCTGTATTCTATCCACGCACTGACGGTTCTGGTTTCTACGCCAAGGCCAGCATTCAGGGGAGCATTGTCACCTTCCAACTCACCGAACGCGGCGTGGCGCGGTTGCGCGAGGCGGGGGTGGAGCCGGGCGGCAAGTTCCCGCTGCGGCTGCTGCTGGCGCTGTATCGCCCCGGTGACGCTTTCACGCTCAAGGGCGGCACCGGTCCCAAGGGGGGCTACACCGAGGCGGAGCAATTCGTCTTCGGCTTCGAGGAGAACCGCGCCGCCGAGCCGTTCTTCCCGGTGTGCGCGGTGAGCGGCGCGCAGGATGACTTGCATCTGGTGGTGAGCGAGGAGGCCGGCTCGCCGGTGGCGCGGTGGATTGGCCCGGAGGCCCGTGCTGCGCTGGCTGGGCGCACGCTGCTGAGCCTGCCGCTGCCGTTGGTGACGCTGGAGGCGCTGGCGCGGTTGGAGGCGCTGGGCAAGCTGCCGGCCGGCAGCGAGGCCGTGCGCGCCTGGCGGCAATGGCTGGCGGATGACCTGGGCGCGGAGTGGGAGAAGTTCCGCCGGGCACGCGCGAAGAAGCAGGCCGGGCTGGGGCTGGATATGCCGGGGGAGCTTTCATTCGGATGAGCGCGCCGCTGCCGGCGTTTCCGGAAGCTGACCAGCATCACCTCCGCGCCGCCGAGGGCTGGTTGGGCCTGGGCGATTGGCAGAGCGCCAATGACGAACTGGAAGAGATCACGCCGCAATTGCGGGCGCACCCGGAGGTGCTGGAGGTCCGCTGGCAGGTCTATGCCGCCGCCAAGCGGTGGGTGATGTGTGTGGAGATCGCCACGGCCATCACCAAACTGGTCCCGGAGCGGGCTTTTGGGTGGCTGCACCGGTCGTTTGCGCTGCATGAACTCAAGCGCACCGCCGAGGCGCGGGAGGGCTTGCTGGCGGTCGTGGAGCGGTTTCCCGCCGAGGCCACGATGCACTACAACCTGGCTTGCTACGAGTGCCAGCTTGGGAATCTGGTGGAGGCTCGGAAGTGGCTGGCGCAGGCGTTGGCGCTGGACGACTCGGATGACTTCAAGCGCGCCGCGCTGGATGATCCCGACCTCGACCCGCTATGGACCGAGGAGCAGCGAAAGCAATCCTGACCGTGGCGCTGGCGGCGTAGGACAGGCGTCGCGCCTGTCTTCAGATTCAATCCCAATTCCCCGTAACGGTTAGTCCGCCGCACCCATTGGACTCCTTCTCCCGGACCAATGCCTTTCGATGTCAGAGACAGGCGCGACGCCTGTCCTACGGCATGGATACGGCTTGGTGCCTGTGTTGAAGCAGGAAGCCGCCTCCTTACGTCGGCACCTACAATTTCAAGACGGGCGCGGGACGGGGCAAACGCGGGGTTGCGCAGGGTTGGCGGCTGGGCTTTTTGGCCGTGAAGAGCCGTCGAACCGGGCAGCATGGCAAGGCAGGAGGTAGAAGGTAGGAGTTGGAAGTGAGAAGTGAGAAGGCGGAAATCAGAAGTCCTGGGCGGGTGCTGGAGTGGGCGGCGGATGGCACCATCCAAGGGGAGGCGGGAACAACGGTAAAGGCCGGAAAAGTAGCACACCGGAAAGCGGAATGGCAGGATCGTGGATACCCGCACCATAGCGCGGACGCGCGCTGGAGTTTCACCCCAAGAAAGTGACCGGATCAGCCAATCAAGCCTGGCGGACGCATCCCGCCGGAGAAAGATCGCGGGTAAAGGGGCGGAGGCCAGGAGGGTTGGGGCCAAGGCGGGAAACCGGCTGGCTTCGTTTGCCTGGAGGCCATGGGCATGGTGGATTACGAAGCGGAAGGGTTGGCCACCACCATCACCAACTTCGAGCTGTATCATGGCTGCCTGACAGCCAGCAAAAGACCGCGAAGAGACCGCGGAAAGAACCGCGAGAAGACCGCGAAAAGACAGCGAGAAGACAGCGAGAAGACAGCGAGAAGACAGCGAGAAGACACAGAGAGGGAGAGGGAGAGGGAATAGGAGGGGAAGTACCGAATGGGAGTGGGAGTGGGAGTGTACCCCCCCCGCCCGCGAGGGAGACTTCGCCGAGGTGCCGAGCGTTGAGGAGGTCGCGGCCTTTTGCGCGGCGTGGCCGGGCCGATCCCTGACCGATGTCGAGAGGGATGCTAAAGCGATGCACCTTCACATTCACACGCACAGACACAAACACAGCATCCCCCCAGTGCGAGCAGGAAGTGGCGTTGTGGGTTGTGCCGGGTTGCAAGTGGCCCGTGCGCGCGTCTGGAGGGGCCGTGGCGCGCTCGATACCCCCGGTGCGCTGCCTGACTCTCGCAGGCCGTGAAACGCGGGTTGGCGGCAGCGGAGGACGCGGTGGCGGTGGTTTGGCGAGCCGCTGTGTGCTGGCGGCCAAGGTAGCCATCTCAAACCGGGATTCTATACTGCGCGCGACCACAGACTGAGCATTTAGGCGGTTGCAAAACGGCGGCTGGGAAGGAAGTTAGGAGCCAAGTTTCTGCTACCACTATGATCCAACTGAAATTCCGGCTCGAAGACAAACAAGCCTTGGCGCGGGAGCGGTTCGAACATCCCCATCCCGCCGTGCAGCGGAAGATGGAGGCTCTCTGGTTGAAAAGCCTGGCCCTGCCTCACGGGCTGATCTGCCAAATCTGCGACCTCAGCGGCAACACCTTGCGGGGGTACTTCCGCGACTATCAGCAGGGTGGGATCGCACGGCTCAAAGAGGTGCGCCGCTATCGCCCCGTCAGCGCGTTGGCCCCCGTCCAGACGAGTGTGGAGGAGGCGCTGCGGCAGCCGCCACCGCACAGCGTGAAAGAAGCGGCAGCCCGCCTCGCGGCGCTGACGGGTGTGCGCCGTGGGCTGACCCAAGTCCGCCGGTGGCTGCACCGCTTGGGGCTGCGCTATCGGCAAGTAGGGATGATCCCGGCCAAGGCCGACCCCCAAGCGCAGGCCCAGTTTCTGCAAGCCAAGCTGGCCCCGCGCCTGTGCCAGGCGCAGGCGGGCGAGCGGCGGGTGTTGTTTGTTGATGCCGCGCATTTCGTGCTGGGTCCGGTGCTGGGTCGCGTCTGGTCAGTGGTGCGGGTCATGATTCGCGCGCCGGCCGGGCGGCAGCGCTTCAATGTGCTGGGGGCGCTGGACGCCGTGACCCACGAGTTGACGATGGTGTGTAACGACACCTATATCACGGCCAGCAGCGTGTGCGCACTGTTGCGGCGGGTCGCCCCGAGAGCCGGCGCTGGTCCGGTGACCTTGGTGCTGGATAACGCGCGCTATCAGCGGTGTCGGATAGTGGAAGAACTGGCCGTGCAGTTGGACATTGAGTTGCTATTTCTGCCGCCCTACTCGCCCAACTTGAACCTGATCGAACGGCTCTGGAAGTTCACCAAGAAGCAGTGTCTGGCCGCGCAATACTACGAGCATTTCGGGGCGTTCAAGGGGGCCATTGCTGGTTTCTTAGGCACCGTCCACGAGCGCCACGCCGAGGAACTACAGTCGCTGCTGACCTTGAATTTTCAGCAGTTCGAAAAAGCGCAGTCTATGGCCGCGTGAAGTATATCCCCGCCATGACAGAGACAGGCGCGACGCCTGTCCTACGGCTTAGCCGCTGGCGCAGCCGGTGGGGGGAGGTTGAAGCGAAACCGTGAGGCGAGGGGTCCACCGGGCACGCCCTTGGATACCAGGGTGAGAACGCCGTCGCGTACCAGGCCGTCCCGGAACGTGGAGGCCACGCGGAGGCTCGGAGCCGTGGTGATCTCGGCGGCGTAGCGCACGCTGATGAAGAACGCACCATTGCCCGCGAGCACTTGCAACTGGTAGCAGACGGAAACGAGGCGCTGGAGTTTGGCACTCGTCGAGTACCGGGAAGCCGCCGCTGGCGGAGGCTGGGTGTCGGCGCGGCGGATGGCTTCGGCCATCACGTTCGCGCCCAGGGGGTGCTTGGCGCTCTCCCAGGCGTCGTCAAATACGAAGCGCCATTCGTCAAAGTCGGCATCGGCCGGGAGTAACTGCTTGGCCGTGCCCCACCAGAGTGCGAAGGCACCGTGGAGGTCTTGAGGCGGAAGCCGAAGCTGGTGTGTGATCTCGAAGGCTTTGATGGCCCGTGCAAAAACGAAAAGTGAATTGTCAGAAAGTCCCCCCTCAAGGGACAGTTGGACCGCCTCCGGCAACGACGCAACGCGCGTTGCCAGAGGCGGAACCTCGTCAGTAACCTGCGTCGCATGGGAGGCTCCCAAGCTTTGCTGCTCCGCAGCTTTGATTCTCCGAGGCTCAGTTCCCTGGGAGGCTCTGTTACTCCGTGACTCAGTATCCTCTGTCCTCTCTGTTCCCTTGGGGCGGAAGGCAGATTTGCTGGTGCTCATGATGACGGTCCTTTCAGGCGGCACGGGCGATGAAGCCCTCCCGCTCAACACGCTCGATTTCCTCGACCGGTACCAGACGCCGGCGACCGATGACGATGCTCGCCAGCCGCCGCTCCCGAAGGGCGCGGCGAACCGACTCTTCGTGCCAGGACCACCGATTTGCAATCGCCGCGGGCGTGAACAACGCCCGACGATCCGCGCCTACCGTCTCCACCAACTGCTGCTTCTTCATCATAACTGCGTGTCTCCTGCGATCCGCGCGGCGTCATTGCAGCGCGGGCCAACCCATTGCGGCCTGGCGTGAATGGTCATAGGGCCAACTCGCAGGCACAGCAAGGAGTGCCCCCGTTTTCCCACGGAATTGGGCGGAAATGGCACCCAAACGCGCGAAATAGCCGAGATTTTCCCACGGAGGCGGATTACTCCGTCGGAGGCGCTGGGCGCTAACCGGACGCGGCGGTGCCGGAAAGTGCTCGGCAGAGTTGGCCGAAGGGGTCCAAGGAAGCTGGTGGCGGTGGGTGGAGTATTCTCCGGCACTCCGCAACGTAGTTGGCGAACTCATCGCACGTAACGCCGAGGGACTCGAAGGCCGGGTAGATGGCCTTCAGCAGGAGGCTGAATCGCTCAGGTGCCTTTTGTTCGCAATGCAACAGCGTGCGAGCAATCAATGCCTTTCGTCGAACAGGGTCTTTGACATAGTGGGTCAGCCATTGGCAGAGAACGTAGGCGTTGGCTGGCTGGTCATAGCGCGCAGGATCGTTGGGGCGCACCCGCCCGCCGACGGGGCGGAGAGCGGCGCGGTCCAAGATGTTTTGCAAGGTCCGCCGGCTGATCCCGGTTGCTGCGTGGTAATCCAGCAGCGTCATGGGTTCGTGCCAGAGCGCCGGGCGGAAACGGTGCAAATCGTATTTCTCGTCGCGTCTTTTCCATTTCCGCGCGTCGGCCTGGTGGGCTGACTCCGCTTGCAGGTCAAGCTGCTTGCGCCGCTGTTCGTCAGCAATCCGCTTCTCCTCCTTAGCCTGGCGCTCGAGCTCGGCCTGTTTAATGGGGCACGGCTCCATGAAGCTCCTCATCAACGGCATGGATTTCCAGTCTTTCCCCACCCCGGTTTTGGGACGGAGGCGGGCAATTTCCCGGCGCAACTCCTTAGCCTGTGTGGCGAGCAGCACGAAAAGGCAGAAGTCGCTATCGTGCCAATGCTTCGGGCGGGTGTAGCCAACATCCAATTCGACCGCGCTCAACTCCTCCAAACGGAAGCTCTTGGCATCGGCTGGAAATGTGGCAGCGCGGATGCGCCGCAGCAGAGCTTCGAGAGGGGTGACGGACTTGGCGCTGGGCTTGGACGGTGTGCGAGGCTGGCGTTTCATGCGGTGGCTGCGGGTGATTCTGGCAAAACCTTCGGGGTGGTGTCGAGGAAAGCGCCGAGGCCCACGGAGACGCGCGTCTTCTGGTCGGCGTAGTGCCTGGCAGTGGTCGAAATGTCGCTGTGGCGCAGGAACCGGCTGGCGGCGTAAATGCCGTGCTGCGTGGCAATCAGGGCACCGAGCTCTTTGCGCAGTTCATGGAGGGGTTTGTTGGCGGTAATACCTTTGGACCGCAACCATTCGCTGAGGCGCTTGAACACATCCGCGCAGCGGTAGTAGGGGCGCGGGCTTTCGGGTTTGGGCGGGCGCTCGCTGGTGAGGATGAATTGCGACCACGGCGCTGGCTGGTCGGTGGGCGCGGGCATCAGAGCGCGGAGTTCCGCCATGACTTCGGGGTCCACGGCGATTTCAGCGGCGCTGTCGTCGGTCTTCAAGTGCAGCCACTCGGTTTGTTCCAGGTGGATAATGGCGGCGGGAAAATTCACCATGCGCCACTCGACCAGATCAATCTCGGCTTTGCGCATACCGGCGAACAAGCCGAGCAGGAAAGCCTTGTAGGCTTCGGGATCGGCGGGCTTGAGTTCGTTGCCGGCGGCGGCGATAAGGGGCTGGGCGTTGATGCGGGAGACGTATTTCTGCGAGCCGTTGTCTTCCAAGACAACACCGGCAAAAGGGAGCGGGCTGGGCAAGGTGAGCTTGCCGGCCAGTTCCTTGACGACGCCGGGCGCGAACAGAGAGCGGGAGCAGCGGACATAGCTGTTGACGCTGCGCTTGGCGCTGGCGATGGCGGTTGGCGATGTCTTGGCGCGGGCGATGCGCTGGCGCTTCCATTGGGTGATCCGCTCCAGGGTGAGTTCTTCGAGGCGCCGGGCATCAATCTTGGCGACCCACAGGGCGCGGCCGTTGTTGGGGCCACGGTAATCGTATTTGCTGGTGCCCCGGTCGGGCCGGATGGCGAAGATTTCAGCGGTGATGGTGCGCAGGCAGTTCTGGTAGTTCAGGAAGGTGCGGGTGCGCAGGCAGCCGAGGGCGCTGACGGCGGCGAGGTAGTCGCCCAAGGTTACGTTGAGCTTGGGCGCGGACTGGGTGTCAGGTTTGAATTTGGCGAGGGCGGCGTCCCAGCCGTTGGCCTTGAGGAAGCGAAAGACATCCAGAGCCTGGAGCGCAGCGGCCTGGCGGTTGGTGGTGTCGAAACGGAATTCATCACGCCGCCCGAGGTGCTGGATGCGGACGGCGAGCTTCTTGAGCGCAACCCCGCCAGACTTGGGGATGTAGAGGCGCTTTTCCCAGCGTTTGGCGTGGTCAGTGGAGAGGCTGGACCAGCGACCGGCCCAACTGTGGCAATCTGATTTTATGTCAGATGACTTGAGGGCTTTGGACGCTGCCACTTTGCTGCCACTTTTAGGGTTGGAGGCAGGTGTTTTGGGTTGTGTCGCGTCTGGAGTAATATGCGTATTCATTGTGATTATGGCCAGTGTTTGCAGTGACTTGGCACACTTTGACGCAACCGAGCGCAACTGTCAAGAGTAGAACTTCGGATCAGAAGGTTACAGGTTCGAGTCCTGTCGGACGCGCCAATAAAATCAAGGGTTTCGTGACGGTTTAATTACAAACAATTGCAGATTTGATACTGCTATTGTATATTGTTTCGTGAAAGCGAACCGAAATGCTCCCATCGTCCGCGCTGCCGAGAGAATCAAACTCTGGCAGAAAACTCCCTACGCCAATCTCATTCGCTACCTCCCCAGCGGTGTGTATTTTTGCCGTATCCGCGTCCGGGGTCGTTTGATTCGCAAGAGCCTCAAAACGGATGTTCTTTCCGTGGCGAAGTTGCGTCTGACCGACGAGGAAAAGAAGCACCGGCAGACCGCTCAACGCCAAACGGCCATCCAGCGTGGGCGAGGTCAGATGACGTTTGCCGAAGCCTTGGAGGTTTATCGCGCCCGATTGCAGGCCAATCCTGCAATCAAATCTAAGACCAAGGA
Organism: uncultured Verrucomicrobiota bacterium; assembly: GCA_903847485.1. Lineage (GTDB taxonomy): Bacteria > Verrucomicrobiota > Verrucomicrobiia > Limisphaerales > JAJXZI01 > CAINDV01. The sequence continues at coordinate 1,873 of CAINDV010000282.1, read as the reverse complement.
CTATTACGCACAGCGCATTCTTTCGCTGAGGAAGACGTGGCCGACCTTGGAAAAGACGAGCTTGCGCGATCTTTCCAAACAGGACTGTCTGGATTGGGCCGCCTCTTTTGAGGGGAGTTCGCCGGCTTTCAACAACAATGTCCTGGTGTTGCGGGCAGTGTTGGACATCGCCATGGAGATCGGAGTGATTTACGAGAACGCAGCTCGCCACATCAACCGCCGGGCGGTTCGCCCCAAAGAACTGCATCTGCCGGACAACGCCAAATTCGCTGAGTTCGTGCAGACCATGGAAACGGCGGGCGGCCGTTTCAGCCGTGATTGCGCGGATTTGGTGCGTTTTCTGGCCTTTGGCGGTTTCCGTTTGGGCGAAGCCAGGAACATCACTTGGACGGACTGCGATTTCGCTCGTGCTGAGATCATGGTGCGCGGCGACCCGGAGGAAGCGACCAAGAACGGCGAAGTGCGGCGGGTGCCCATGATTGGGGAAATGCGCCAACTGCTTGAGCGATTGCGCAGGGAACATCCGGATACACCCGCCACGGATGGTGTGATGCGGGTGGGCGAGAGTGAAAAGGCGATGGGTGCCGCCGCGAAAAAAGTGGGCATGGCACATTTAACGCACCACGATTTGAGGCACTTGTTCGCAACCCGCTGCATTGAAAGCGGGGTGGACATTCCGACGGTTTCGCGTTGGCTTGGACACAAGGACGGCGGGGCTCTGGCCATGAAGGTCTATGGGCGTCTGCGGAACCAGCACTCCGCGAGCATGGCCAAACTGGTGAAATTTGGAGCCGCGGAATCAATCGTGGTGCCGTCCCCAGATCTGCCCACCAAGGGACAGCCCACGGCCACCGGCAATTAGGTTCGCACGTTGGACGATTCCGCCCGCGGTTGGGACCCTCGCGGCTTGTTAGGCAGTTCGTAGCTGAGCTTGCCATCTGACACCTTCCCCACCCCACAGTGAATGAGTGCGTCCAGTAGCTCCCGAAGTTCATCGTCGCCCAACTGTTTCTGGAACAATGCTTGGCTGATGCTGCTGAGCTTCTTGAGCCTGCGGGGCCGGGCCGATGGGCGCTTGATAACGTCCGCGACCACCGCCGCGATCTGGTCGGAGGCCGGCTTGGCTTTGCCCGCGGGAACTGGTTGCAGATCGGCCAGGGTGACGGGGATGTTGATTCCGAGGCTTGAACGCACCGGTAGGTATGTGCTCCTCAATGAATGTGGTGGCAGCCTTTTGCTCGAACTATTTAGTGGTTGTTTCTTCAAGAAAACGTTCAATTTCCTTTTTCGAAATCAATAAATGACGCAGTGCCCTCGACGAATGCAGTAATCCTCGTAGAATGAGCCGGCGCACAGACTTTTCGGAGACCCCGAGAATTTCCGCCGTTTCCCTCACGCTGAACGCAAGCCGACCGAGAGTAGAGGTCACGTTCTCTCCTACTAAATCGGTCGCGGATTGGAATTGCTGGGATGTCATATGCGAGTTTCTTCGGAGCCACTTCTACGCTTCACCCGAACAGTCGTGACGGATACGCAAGAAGGAACTAGTAATGTTCGCTTTTGACCTGCCGTCCTGTTCTGTTTTCCGTTTACTGTGTTGTTTCTCCCGGCCTCCTCTGAGACCACGGCAAACTCCTTCGCGTTCAACGCCTGGTCCAACCGGCGTCTTTGTAGCACGTCGCGAAGCTCGATTCCGTGCAACTGCTTGTCTTGGGCCATACTCTACGTCGTCTCCGAACTGCCGGTTTTCCAAGCAGGTTTTGTTGCCACCAAGGCGAAACGAAACTGCTGCGTTCCATAAAGGCAGTCGCGCCAGGCCCATTAAAAGGAACCAACAATCTCCGGCGACCGGTGCGGCCGGACGCGGCTCGGA
>CAINDV010000281.1 GCA_903847485.1 uncultured Verrucomicrobiota bacterium | reverse complement strand
GGGCCCGGGTCAACGACAGGCCATGGTGCAGGCCCATGCCGGGCCCATGGGTACCGCCATTGGACTTGGGGACGAGGCCTTGGACAGCTTGAAGCACCTGCAAGGCGACCTCTACCCTAACGGCCTGTGGTATGAGAGCCCCTGCATCGAGTCCACTTTGGCCGCCGTCAACATCATCCAGGACATGCTCATCCAGAGCTGGAGCGATCCGGCGAAAGAAGAGCCGGGACCGATCCGCATTTTCCCGGCCCTTCCCTCCGCGTGGAAGGACGTCGAGTTCCGCGACCTGCGGGCCGAGGGCGCCTTCCTCGTCTCCGCCAAACGCAGTGGCGGCAAGACCGAGTGGGTGCGCATCAAGAGTCTGGCTGGCGAACCCTGCCGTGTCCGGCCGGGGATGAACGGAGCTATCCGCATCAAGGGCGACCGCGAACACAAGCTCGGATTGGTGTCACCTGGCATCTACGAGATAGCCCTGAAAAAGGGCGAGGGAGTCCTGCTTCATGCCGCAAGCAATCCTTCCATCCAGCCGAATGCGGGCGAGGGCAGATAACCGCGCATGGTCCGCCGAGAGCAACTCAAACCAAACTCAACACGCCAAACCATTGCACACATTCATGAACGCAAAGGCATCAGTTCTATGCCTAATCGCCTGCCTGCTGGGCTCGCAGGCCGAGGCTCAGGATGCCCCGGTCGAAAAACCGGCTAGGCAGCCGAGCACTGAGGACCGCTTTGAGGTCCGTAACCTGGAAGGCTGGACCGTTTACCTCAATCGCGACGTGCCCAGGCAATATCCCGAGCAGACGACCAGGACGCTGGAGCATTTGAAATGGGAACTCTACCAGATCAAGCTGGCCGCCCCAGCCTTGGCGGTGCGCAACATGCAGGAAAACAATGCCATCTGGATCGAGTACAAGGAGGATGTGGACTTGTCGTATCACCCTGAACGGTCTTGGCTGATCGGCCGCGGGTACACGATTCCAAGGGACCCCCAATCGTTCATGTCGCTCAGCGTCAAGACGCACGTGGGGGACAGCTACCGCCACCCGTTTGTCGTGTTTCACGAGCTGGCGCACGGCTACGACTATCACTTCATCGGCAAAGGCAAAGACTACGGCAACAAGGAAAGCCAAGCCAACTATGAGCGGATGATGAAAGAGGGAAAGTACGAGAAAGTCAAGATATGGGACGGCAGTGTCGGTTCCCATTATGCTCGCACCGATCGCATGGAATACTGGGCTGAAAGCACGGAAGCATATCTTGCTGTTAACGATATCTATCCGTTTGTCCGGGCGGAGTTGCGCGAACACGATCCGCAGATGGCCCGGTTCGTTGAACGTTATTGGGGTGTGGACCCGGCACAGGTAGTGCAGATGGAAAAGGACCTTGCGGCCTACCAGCAGGAAATGCGGCGGGCAGGCAACGGCAGCCAGATGCGTGCCGCTGATCCCGGCGCCGCGGCGAAATTTATTCCCACCGAGCAATATGACAAGCGCGACATCGACGGCTGGACCGTCTATGTCAGCCCGCGCCTGGTGGAACAGCCCGGGATCTGCGCTACCATGGTGACGCTGCTGAATTACAAACTGCACATGATCGACCACTTCATAGCCGAACCGGGCCGCAAACAACTGCACGAGGTGCCTATCTGGCTGGAGGCGGGTCAGGCGGCGGGGCCGTACGTACGATATTGCGGCGGCAGCAGGCAGTTGGCAGATGGGAGGGTGAATCCCGACAAACTCAGGACCGTGGAGGTTCTTGATCCGCAGCGCATGATGAAATGGGCTTTGCTGCAGCAGTCCGACGTGCTTCACGAGTTGGCGTTGGCCTATTACGACCGCTACGCCGCAAAGAAGGATTCCGAACTGGGCAAGAAGATCCAAGCCGCCTACCAGCAGGCCGAGAAGGAAGGCAGATACCAATCAGTGCTGCGATTCGACGGCCAGCACGTAGCGCATCCCGCCATGGTCAGCGAGAAGGAGTACTTTGCCGAATTGATGGAGAGCTATTTCCTGGTTAACGATCACTACCCGTTTATCAGATGCGAATTGAAGGACCAGGACTCGGTCGGGTATGCGTTAATTGCCGCCTTGTGGGAAGGTAATCCGCGTCGGTAAGCGAGCCGATCATCCACCATTTAATTTTCCTCGAATGATTCGGTCGTGGCCTTGCCATAAGTACTATGAAATCAACCGCTTTATCCCGCGCTCGCCTTAATCGTCATGGCCTGCCCGTCATGGCGCTGCTGCTGCTGACGGCCAGCCTGATGCTGACCGCGGGCCCGCTGCTGAAGACAAAGAACAAGAACGCAGGGAACGCCGACGGCTCGATGACCGAGCAACAGCAGCGCGACTATCTGGAGCAGTACAAGACGAAGCTCATTTCGCCCGGGGAAGAGGCGATGTGGAAAGGGGGCGCGTCCAACGCCGGCTACCATTATCTCGGCTGCGCCAAGACCTTCGCGCTGATGGGAAGAGCATTTGCCAACGCCTTGCTGGATTTGAATAAGGAGTAGCCCAATAGAGACAATACTGACCAGGCTCGGGGTAATACACTTGTCATGAAAAGAAACCTCCCCCTTTTATCTGTCCTGATTCCACTGTTTTCCGGTCTGGCCGTGCCGCTGACTGCGCTGGCCGACGGCAATTCGGAAAGGATGATTGCCGACACATATTCCACGGGCGATTTCCGCCTGGTGGCCAGCAATTCCGTAGCGGACATATTGCTGGATTCCAGGGACAGCAGGACGGTATCGCTTGTGGCCGGACTGTTCGCTGAAGACGTTGCCAGGGTGGCTCGGCGGAAACCGGTCATCAAGACGGGCGCTGCTGCAGTTTCCCGCAATTGCGTCATTGTCGGCACCATCGGAAACAACAGCGTCATTAAAGAGCTGGCCGAAAAGAAGAAGATCGATTTAACCACTACTGAGGGCCAGTGGGAGAGCTGCCTCATCCAGGTTGTTGAGAAGCCTTTGCCGGGAGTGGAGACGGCTCTTATCATTGCCGGCAGTGACCGGAGGGGAACCGCCTATGGACTTTTCGAACTGTCCCGGCAGATGGGCGTTTCGCCCTGGTACTATTTCGCCGATGTGGCTCCTAAGAAAAGGAATACGATTACAATCAAGGCCGGGAGATATGTGCAGAAGTCTCCATCGGTGAAATATCGCGGCATATTCATTAACGATGAAATGTGGGGGCTGCGGCCGTGGGCCATGAAGACCCTGGCGCCTGAAGAGGGGCACGGTCTCGGGCCGAAAACCTACAGCAAAATATTCGAGCTCATGCTGAGGCTCAAAGCCAACCATGTATGGCCAGCCATGCACAATGGAGAGGGCGGGACGATACCCTTCAATTGCTACGAGCAGAACAGGGTGGTGGCCGACGAATACGCCATTGTCATGGGCTCCTCGCACATAGAGCCCATGCTGCGCAACAACATCAGCGGCGCCGAGTGGGATCGTGAATATCCCGGAGAACCCTGGGACTATGTCATCAACAAGGATCATATCTACAAATACTGGGATGACCGCGTCAAAACCAACGGCAGATATGAGAATGTGTACACTATGGGGAAACGGGGACGGGATGATGAAGCCGGAAAGGATGTAACCGTCCCTGTGCTGGAGCGGATCATCGCCGACCAGCGCACCATCCTGGGGGAGCGGGTTGATAAGGACGTCACCCGGGTGCCGCAAGTGCTGATTCCCTATACGGAAGTGTTGGGGCTTTATAACAAGGGCTTGAAGGTCCCCGATGACGTTATCCTGTGCTGGCCGGATGACAACTACGGGTACATCCGGCAACTGCCTGATGCCCGTGAGCAGAAGCGTTCCGGCGGTTCGGGTGTTTACTACCATTTACAATGGCTGAACGGCGCATCAACCGCCTATACGTGGCTATGCACCACGCCGCCGGGGCTGGTGTGGGAGGAGATGAAGAAGGCGTATGATCATAATGCGCGCAAGCTCTGGGTGGTGAATGTCGGCGATATCAAGCCGGCGGAAATCGACCTAGAATATTTCATGCAAATGGCCTGGGATATCACCCGGTGGAACAATTCCAACACCCGTGAATTTCTCCTTCAGTGGGCAACCAGGGACTTCGGAGAGCCATTTGCCGCCCCGATTGCGGACATCATGGAAAAACATTATGCGCTGGGCTATGCGCGCCGGCCCGAACACATGGTGATGCAGGGCCCAGGCGAAACCATCAAGTGGGACTGGTTCAGCCTGGTGAATTATAAGGACGAGGCCCAGCAGAGGGTGGATGCGTATGACAGTCTGATCCGGCAGGTGGATGAGTTGTATGGCCGGCTTCCTGTGGAGCTTAAAGACTCTTTCTTTCAGATGGTGCTCTACAATGTGAAGTGCGCCGCCCTGCACAATAAGAAGGTGATTTACGCGCAGAAGAGCGGCGCCTATGGCGCAGAGAAGAGGGCCAGCGCGGTGGATTACGCCCGGAAGGCGCGGGCGGCGGCAGACGAGATCAATGGAATCATAAAGCAGTACAATACCGGGCTTTTGACCGTGGGTGGCAAGTGGAACCACATGGCATCTCTGCCCGGCCCGTGGGGCGGTCAGTGGCGCCAGTGGGACATGCCGCCGCTGAGTGAATATGCAGGAGAGGGTCCGGCGTGTATGAACCTGTCCCTGGAAGGCGGGGCGATCACCAACCTGCCGGGTTTCAGCGTCTATAGCAGTGATAAACGCTTTATCGACCTCTTCAACTCGGGCACCGGCAACATTTCCTGGACGGCTTACGTTTCCGATAAATGGATCAAACTGAGCGAAACGTCCGGGCAATTTGAACATGAGACCCGGGTATGGGTCACCATTGACCGTGACCTTGCCCCTAAGGGTGATGCGCAACACGGGGTAATTTCATTTTCAGGAACCGGGCGCTCCAACGACGTTACGGTGACGGTCTTCAACCCGGCAACGCCTGCGGCGAATGCGGTAAAGGGGTTTGTGGAGAGCCATGGCTATGTGGCCATGGAGGCGGAGCATTACAGCAGGAAATCGGATCAGGGCGGGGCGAGGTGGGATTTTGTTGACGGCCTTGGCCGTAACGGGGGAAGCGTTACCGTGTTGCCGCCCACTATTTCAAGCCGGACGAACGTGTCTGATATCATTCAGAATTCTCCGCTACTGGAATATGACATGTATCTTTTCTCCACAGGTGCGGTATCTATCACGATCAATTGCGTTCCGACTCAGAGTATAAACGCGGAGCACGGCAGGCGTCTCGCTGTTGCCTTTGATGGTGATACCCCGCAACTGGTCTCGCCGCAACGGGGGGGCGTCAACGTCATCAATAATATGATGTCTTTACATTCACAACACCAGATTCCAGCCTCTGGCCAACATAGATTGAAGGTCTGGATGGTGGATCCGGGTGTGGTGCTGGATAAGATTGTGATCAACACCGGCGGCGTAAAAGACTCCTACATGGGCCCGCCGGAATCAGGTCGAAATTTGTAGACGTCTCATTGGCCGATGGTGAGGATATCATAGAGGGTGTTGCGAAAGTTTTTGTAACCATCACTGGGGCAGTCGAATACGACCCAAATTGCGGGGTTTGGCATTGTCGCTGACGAGTTAGCATTCCTGCGCTAGGCTGGGACCATGAATTCCGACCTTCCGGCGACCGG